>JACRGX010000039.1 GCA_016212185.1 Nitrospirota bacterium | reverse complement strand
GGAGTAGGCAATCAAACCAACTATGACAATTAACAGAAGATGAAATATTGGCTTATAAAAGAATCCAACCCAGGGACAGGCTGTTTCCAAATCGGGTTTTATTTTAATGATTGAGCTCACTGCAAAAGAATAACAGCATTATTTCAAAAATTCAATTTTCAGAACAAACTTTCTCTTGACAAAAGATTGATTTTAGGTTGAAATCATATCTATGAAGATATGCGCGTTTATGGGCAGTCCGAGAAAAGACGGCAATACCGGACTGCTTCTGAGGGAGGCCGTAAGGGGCATTGAAGGTGGAGGTTTCAGGGTTCAGGTCTTTGAACTGAATTCCATGAATATCCGTCCCTGCCAGAATTGCGGCGGCTGTAATGAAACAGGCGTATGCATTAACCGCGACGATATGGACCGGATATATGATGCAATAAGGACGTCAGACAGAATTATTCTTGCGTCCCCAATTTATTTCTTTGCCCTAAGCGCCCAGACAAAAGCCATGATAGACAGGTGCCAGTGTTTTTGGTGTGAAAAATATCTCCTCAGGAGACCTCTCGCTGAAAGCATGGACGGAAGGAAGGGTCTTTTATTGCTTGTCGGAGGCATGATGGCCAATACAGGCGTGCGGTGTTCGGAGTCCTGCGCAAGGGCCTTCTTCAGGACCGTCAGTTTTCCCGAACATAAGGTATTAAGCTATCTCGGCATTGACAAAAAGGGCGACATCCTCAGGCATAAAACCGCGCTTGAGGATGCGTATGATGCAGGGAAAAAATTGGTTGAAATATGAAGAGTGTTATTTCTAACGAATTATCTCCGGATTTTGGACATATTAACTCATTGACGCATATGAATTACTTTTGATATACTTTAATTTGTGAAACAAAAGAGGGGGATTTTGTGAAATCAGCTCTTGTTGTGGATGATTCGGATGCTACGAGGGCGTTTATAAAATCCTTAATTGAAGATATCGGCGACGTCAGGGTATCTGAAGCCTCTACGGGCTTTGAGGCTTTAAAGTTTTTGCCGCTGCAGTCTTTTGACGTAATCACCGTTGACATCAACATGCCGGACATAAACGGTCTTGAGCTGATCAGTTTTGTGAAAGGCAACGACCAGTATAAAAAAATCCCGGTAATTATTATCTCCACAGAGGGCAGTGAGGAAGATAAGAAGAAAGGCCTGTCTTTGGGCGCTGTCGCGTATTTAACCAAACCGTTTAAATCTGAGGATCTTCAGCGCACTGTTAAAAAAGCACTGAATTTATGAAGACCTCAAAACATGATTTCATCGCAGAGGCAGAAGATATTTTAGCAAACGCCGCTAATGCCCTGCTGGAACTTCAAAGCACTTTTGATCCCGATGCATTAAACGCCCTTTTCCGCGCTATTCATACCATGAAAGGGCTGTCCGGACTTTTCGGCGTGAAAGGCATCAGCGACCTCTGCCATACCCTTGAATCACTGCTTGATGATTTGAGGCTCGGCAAGATTGAGTTTACCGATAATGCGGTAATTTTTATTTTCGGCAATATTGATGCGCTGAAAGCGCTTGTAGCGCAGGTATCGCAGGACCAGGATGTTGATGATGTAAGCCATCAGGTCAATGACATAGAAGCCTTCAGGGAAACTTTTAAATCCAAGTCCAAAGACGTCAACCTTGAGGAACTTGGCATAAGCCAGTCTATCTTGAGGGTGCTGTCAGAGTATGAAGAGCACAGGCTGAAAACCAATGTTAAAGACGGCAAGGCATTATATCTCGTCAAAGCGGTTTTTGACCTGACCACGTTTGATAAGGGAATAGAGGCGCTGAATTTACAGCTTAGAAGTGCAGGTGAAATAATTGCCACCCTTCCAAGTTCTCACGGCGTGCCTGATGGCTCAATTGGTTTCACAATCCTCATGGGCAGTTCTGCAGACATAGATTCTTTAAAAGAAAAGGCACAGGCTTCGGAGCTGGAAATGATTGTGCCGCCCCATGCAGTCCTGCCTGCTGCGCCTGCTTCGGCAAAACCAAAGGATGTGGTTTTAAAGAGCGCAACTAATACTGTAAGGGTAGACATAGAGAAATTAGACAAAATTCTTGATACCGTCAGCGAGCTTGTGCTTGCAAAAGGCGCTGTTCTGAGAATCGGGCATGAGATTGCAGCAACTTACGGGTACACGCCTCTTACCCTTGATATTCTCAGGATATCGCAGACCTTTGAAAGAAGGCTTGCAGAACTGCAGGATAATATCCTGGAGCTGAGGATGGTCCCGTTCAGCCAGATATTTGCACGGCTTTCACAGGTTGTAAAAAGGTATATGAGGGAAGCGGCTAAAGAGATAGACCTTGAAATTTTCGGCGAAGATACGGAAATTGACAAGGTCATTGCCGAGGAAATCATAGACCCGCTGATTCATATTATCAGGAATTCCATAGACCACGGAATAGAGTCAAAAGATGAAAGAATTGCCTCCGGTAAGAAAGAGCGCGGCACGGTGACCCTCAAGTCCTTTCCGAAAGGCAATAACGTAATAATCACAATCCGCGACGACGGCACCGGACTTAATCTGGATAAAATTCTCAAGAAAGCCCGTGAGAAGAAATTGGTGACTGAAACCCAGCAGTTTGACTCCAATGAGATTACAAACCTTATTTTCCTTCCGGGATTGAGCACAAAAGAAAGCGTCAGCGAGGTTTCAGGACGCGGAATAGGCATGAATATAGTAAAGGAAAAAATTGCGTCTCTGGGCGGTTTTATTGATATTGAAACCGTGGCCGGTTCAGGCACGACTTTCACCATTACTTTGCCTATAACGCTTGCCATAATCAAGGCGATTTTAATTGAAGTGGCAAATGAGAAATTTGCGATTCCGCTGACCTCTGTTTCTGAAACTTTTATCGTTGACACCAATAAAATCCAGACGATTGAGGGCAGGGAGGTCATAGAAACAAGGGGCAAAATGCTTCCGCTGCTCAGGATTGACAGGATATTCATGCTTAAGGAAGAGCCGAAGGAAGAATATTTCGGGGTGATTGTCGGTATAGGCGACAGGAGACTCGGGCTGCTGATTGATAATGTGCTGGGGCAGGCGGAAATTGTGGTGAAATCTCTCGGCGGATACTTTAAAAACATTTCCGGGCTGGCAGGCGCGGCTGAAATAGGCAAACATCAGGTTATCCTTGTGCTTGATGTTGAGGCCTTGATGGAAGAAGCCTTTTCCGTTAAGAGGCTGTCAGAGAAGAGGGAATAAGTTATGTATGAATTCTATTTCGGATTAAAACACAGGCCTTTCAGCAAGACTCCGGATCCCAGATTCCTTTTTTACAGCAAGATGCATGAAGAGGCTCTTGCAAGGCTTCAGCACGGTGTTGAAGAAAAGGAGATAATACTTCTGACAGGAGAAGTCGGCTGCGGCAAGACTACGCTGTCCCGCGCATTGATGGATTCCCTTGATGAGAAATACAGGGTCATATCAATTTTAAATCCCCGCCTTACGCCTTCCCAGTTTTTGCGGATTATCGCCAAAAGTTTTGGAATAGACAGCAACCATTATAAAGACGACCTGCTTGAGGCAATTTATGAAAAAGTTTATGAGGACCATGCAAAAGGCGTCACGCCTGTTATAATTATAGACGAGGCGCAGCTTATTCCCGACAGGACCACCTTTGAAGAGATACGGCTGCTGACCAATTTCCAGCTTGATGAGGGGAATCTGTTAAGCCTGGTCCTTATCGGACAGCCTGATTTAAGGGTGAGGCTTGACAGGAAGGCATACCTCCCTTTGAGGCAGAGGATCGGTTTAAGGTATCATATTAACCCGCTTAGTGATGAGGAGGTAAAGGAATATATAATTTACAGGCTTAAGGTTGCAGGCAAGACAGAGCCTCTTTTCAGCGAAGAGGCCATAACCGCTATATGTAAATTTTCATGCGGGATTCCGAGGAATATTAACAATATTGCTTCAAATTCCCTGCTTGAGGGGTTTGGCATGGAATTGCAGATGATACCCAAAGATGTGGTGTATGATGTGGTTCATGAATTAGGTTTAAACGGGGTAAATAATGGATGTAGCGAAGATTAGAAAAAAAATAAAAGAAACAGCCGGGCAGAAGCCGCCTGAGAATGTTCAGGAAGAAGCGCCTGCAGATGTTCAAAAAACTGAAAGCAGTGAGACTCCGGTCATTAAGGAAAGCGCGAAAACACTGCATGAAGCCGTTCAGCAGGAAGTTCCTGCAGTTACTGAACTTCCAGTCAGTCCCGGGGCAGCGGAGGAGCCGGTGGATGAGCAGATGGAAATTCTTGCATTTAATGTCGCTAATGAGGAATATGCCGTAATGACCAAAGAAATATACGAAATATTAAGGTTTCAGGATATTACGCCCGTGCCGAGATCTGCGAGGTATTTTAAGGGGGTAACATCAATCCGCGGGAAGATTCTCCCGGTAGTTGATATAAGGGAGAGGATAGGACTTAAAGAGGAGGCCGGCGCCAGGCGCAAAATTATTATACTCAGGACTTCAAAAGAGCCTATCGGCATACTTGTCGGGCTGGTTTTGGATGTGCTGAGGTTTCCCTCATCTTCGCTTTTACAGCCTCCTTCTACGCTGAATGACGAGGAAAAGAATTTTGTAAAAGGAGTTGTAAGGATGAAAGACAGGTTCATATCAGTTTTAAATGTAGAAGAAATAGCTAAAATGAGTTAAGATTTTCAGGAAAGATATGAAATTAATTCAGAAAATAAAAGATATATCACTTGAACTTAAAATAGTCGGCTTTGTAGTCTTGTCGCTGATTATCGGAGGGTTGTTCATAGGGTTTTTCAGCATCTTATTTATCAGGTCGGATGTGCTCAATACCGCAATGACGTATTCAAATAACACGGCGTTTATAGTTTCCAAACAGATGAACGATGTGCTGGCAGGCGGCAATCTTAATGATGTCCGGACCTTCGCCGGCGAGCAAAAAAACATTTTGAATGAAATTAATGCTGTTACAGTGCTTAACTCTGAAGGCAGGGACATTCTTTTTAATAATATCCTGAGCGAGGACCGCGCAGCAGTTAATTCGGTTGCGGCAAACAAATCCAGGTTTATCCGAAAGTTGCGAAAAGAAATAGTTTTCTATTACCCTCTTGTAAATTCCGCAAAATGCGCTGAGTGCCACAGTGATAAAACAGCCGGCAGTGTTATCGGAACCGTAAAGGTCTCAATGTCTGCGAAAGATGCTTATGACAGAGTGGATTACAGGATAAAAATTGTTGTCATATATTTATTTATAGGCACGCTGCTTTTAAGCGCATTGCTGTGGATGGCTTTCAGAATGGCGATAATAAACCCCGTCAAGATATTTGAAAACAGCGCAAAACTTTTGTCACAGGGTGATCTGTCAATCAAGGTGCCGATTCGTTTCAATGATGAAATGGGCCGGCTTGGTCTCAGCATGACGAAGGCTGCCCTGGATATCGGAAAAAACATTCAAAGGGTAGTTTCAGTATCCAAGAGGGTTGTCAATGTTACTGTAGATGTTGAGAGGGAATCCAAGAAGGTTGTGGAAGGCTCGCTGATTGAAACAGAGGCGATAAGCAGGACCTCGGAATCCATAGAAGAGCTGAATAAGTCTATAGGTGAGATCGCTGAAAGCGTCTCAGGACTCATCGCTTCAACCGAGCAGACGGCTGTCTCATCAAACGAGATGGCAACGACAACAGAGGAAATTGCCAAGAACGCTATTGACCTGTCTATTGCGGTTGATTCAGCGTCATCATCCATGGAGGAAATGTCAAGGAATATAAATGAAATAGCCGGCAATGCCGGTGAATTATCCCGCTCTGTGGAGGAGACGCTTTCTGCCGTTGAGGAAATAAACTCTACGATTAAGGGAATAGAATCAAATACAAAGGAATCAGCAAGGCTTTCAGTAAAAGTTACGTCTGACGCCACTTCTGTGGGCCTGGCGGCTATTGAAAAAACAGCAGAGGGTATGGAAAGGATAAAATCCACAGTCCGGAAGACGGCCGGCTCAATTGAAAAACTCAGCAACCGCTCGGATGAAATCGGGAAGATCCTGAATGTAATTGACGAGATAACAGATCAGACGACCCTGCTGGCCCTTAATGCTGCAATACTTGCGGCACAGGCCGGAGAATACGGGAAAGGTTTTGCAGTAGTTGCCGATGAGATAAAGGACCTTGCGGAGAGAACCTCGTATTCTACTCAGGAAATATCTTCCCTTATACAATCCGTTCAGGCTGAAATCAGTGAGGCGGTTTCAGACATGGAAGAGGGAACTATGACTGTGGACGAAGGCGCCTTGCTTACCAAAGAGGCAAAAGAATCATTTGCCCAGATTATTGAAAGTTCAAAACACTCTGCCGAAATGGTGGCGCAGATTGAGAATGCAACTTATGAGCAGACAAAGGGAATCGGCGTTGTCACGGATTCAATGGGGAAAATAAAAAGCATGAGCGCGCAGATTGCCGAAGCTACAATTGAGCAGTCAAAGGAAGTAAACCTGATAATGTCGGAGACAGAAAAAATCAGGGAAATTTCAAAACATGTTAAAAACGCCACTCTGGAGCAGTCTAAGGGAGAAAGACAACTGCATGATGCGGCGGAGAATATCTCAGTGTTATTGCATGAGATATCAGGCTCAATCAACAAACAGAAATTAAACACAAATAACATATTTATCTCAATGGAAAGGATAATGACTCTTCCGGAGGGGAACAGAAGCAGGTCGTTTCAGATTAATAAAAACCTAAGGAGCCTCCTTAAAGATGCTGAGATACTTATGGCTGAACTGCATAAGTTTAAGCTTAGCAGCGAGGCTGAGGCAGACACAATCAAAATGGGGGTTGTGCCGCTTGACTCGCCTGCGGAGATGTACAGGCGTTTTACCCCGCTTGCCGAGTATCTCGCAAAAAAATTAAATAAAACGGTGGATCTCAGGCTTGCCGTTGATTTTGCCGGAACGATTGGAGATTTTGGAGAGGGGGTTACAAATATCTGTTATATGACCCCCTCTACCTACATTGAGGCTAAGGAAAAATACGGCATTGAGGCGCTGGTAAAAGCGCTGAGGGGCGGGAGATATTATCATCACGCTGTAATAATTGCAAAGGCGGGCGGGAAAATCAAAAGCATTGATGACATTAAGGGCGCTTCCTTCGCCTTTGGCGACAGCCGTTCAACATCAAGCTATATCGTCCCGAGGGCTATGCTCCTTGAAGCCGGCATTGACCTCAAGGACCTGAGCTATTATGACCATCTGGGGCATCATGACGGCGTTGCAGCGGCTGTTTTAAGCGGGGAGTTTGATGCCGGCGGAGTTATGGAGTCTACGGCATTGAGGCTCAGGGACAAGGGTTTGAACCTTCTGAAATATTCCTCTGAAATACCTGAATTTAATTTTTGCGTCAACAGTAATATGTCTGAGAAAGAAAAACTCCAGATAAAACAGGCTCTGCTTGAACTGGATGACAGGAAGGCCTCAGACATGCAGATACTGAGGTCCATTGACCCGAACTATACAGGTTTTACGGAGGCCGCTGACAATGATTATGAAGAAATCAGGAATTTGATGCGGAAGTTTAAATTGCTTTAGTGAATTTTAATTGCAGGATTTTGTATGAATAACTACAGAGAGAGGCTGAGATGAAAATATTGACGGTAAGATTCATGATAACGCTGCTGATTGTTATCCTTATATGCCAGAGCGCCGGCGCCGCTTTTTCCGTTTTACTGATGAAAGATACCATTGCCGGCCCGGAATTTAACAAATTATTGTTTTATTTTATTGGGAGTGAAGTAATATGCTTAATCCTGACCTTTGCCGGCTCACTGCTGTTTTTTGTCAGGTTTTTGAGCATGCCGGTATCGGACTTTAATACAGCGATAAGCAAGGCTGCCGCAGGAAACCTGATGATTGACATAAAGCCTCCCGTGTCGCCCGTGATCGGGACCTTGGTAAAAAATTTTAATACCCTGATAATTTATTTCAGAAGCATTATCCGTAAGTTATATGCCTCGTCAAATGACATTGCGGTTACAATTGAAAAAATAAAGCCGCACACGGATAAAATCACAGAAGACACGAACAACCAGTTTGCTTCAACAGAGGAGGTGGCGGTATCATTAAGAAACTGCGAGAAACTGCAAGTAAAAATTCTTAACAACACAAATGATTTCACAAAGTTTCTTGAAGGGAATATGACTGTCTTTGCTCAGATTAGTTCTACTATTGAGGAAGTTGAGGAGAATCTTGATCAATTTTCCAAATCGCTGAATGAAATTTATTCTCTAATGAGCAGCATTACGGTTGCTGCAAAAGAAACATTTAAAAGGGGTGAAAGCCTTTCTACCTCTACTGATGAGGCAATAGTATCGGTTATGGAGATATCGGAGAATCTTAAGGCGATAGAAAAGAGTTCCAGGCAATCTGTCAATCTGACGAGTAAGGTGAGGGGAATAGCCTCTGATGAGGGCATGTTAAGCGTTGTTAATGCCATGGAGGGTATGGAGGAGATAGCAAATGCAGTTGCAAAAAACTTTGAGTTTGCAACAAGACTCGGCGTAAAGTCCAAAAATATAGAGAAAGTTCTCTCAGTTATTGCGAATGTAACAAAACAAACAAACCTGTTAAGTTTAAATGCGGCGATTCTGGCCGAGCAGGCCGGAGAGTATGGCAAGGGATTTTCAGTTATTGCCGAAGAAATAAAAACGCTCTCTGACAGGACGGTCGCCTCTACAAAAGAAATTACGGATATCATTAATATGTTCAGGGATGAAATAGCCTCAACCATTACTGTTTCGGAAAAAAGCGCACAGGTAGTTGAAAAGGGTATTGCACTTATCGTAAAAACAGGCGAGGCCTTCAGGGGAGTGATTGATACTGCAAAGCATTCTGATGAGATGGCGCATGTAATTCAGAAGGCTACAGGCGAACAGGTCGGCGCAATAACTCAGATAACCACTTATATTGAATTAATGCAGGTGACAATAGGATATATCTTAAGAGCCGCTCACATGCAGGTGCAGGAATCAGACCAGATTACCACTGTTGCGGAGAAGCTTAAAGACCTGTCTGAATTTATAAAGAGAAACCTTCAGGATCAATCTTTTGGGGCGCGTATGCTGACCAAGAGCTTTGATGCCGCAAACGACAGCGTCAAAGGCATAGTCAGCACTTTATCCGAGCATGGCAAAGTCAGCCTGGACCTTATTCAGAAAGTAGATATGATTAAAACAATTTGCTACAATACTGCTACCGCTATTCAGCATATGAGCGCTTCTTTTAAGAAGATGGAGCATGAGGCTCAGGCCTTCAGGAAAACCATAGAAGGGCTTAAATTTGAGTAAGTACGCTATTTTTGCCATAGCGGGAGAAGAATTCGGCGTTGATCTTGACAAGGTATTTGAGATTGCAAGGCCGCTGAAGACAACCCCGCTTCCCAATACCCCGAGTTTTATCACCGGCGTTATCAACCTGAGAGGCGCTGTAATCCCCTTGCTGGATATGAGAAAACGCCTTAATGTTGAACCCTCGCCTCAGGAGGAAAGGATCTTAATCGTAATGATACGCGGGGAAAAAATCGGACTGCTGGTTGATGCAGTCAGGCAGATTCTCCATATTGACAAAAAAGAGATATCATCCCCGCCGGCTATTTTTAAAGGGCTGAAACCTGAATATCTCAGCGGCATCGGGAAGTCAGGCGACAGACTGATAATTATTTTGAATATTGACAATCTGCTTACTCCCGAAGAAATAATGCTTTTAGGCAGTTTGTCAGGGAATCCTGTTAAAGACAAAAAAGGGGGCAATTAAATTGGCTGATGAAAAAAAGGCGGCGGCCGTATTCCAGAGTAAATTTAATTCCCTGATGAAGAGCGATGACGTTGAAGTCAGGCTTGACGCCGTCAGGCAATTGATTAAGCTTAAAAACAGGACCTTGGCAATCGCCCTTCTTATAAAAAGCCTTGAAGACGACAACTGGCGAATAAGAAAAACTGCTGTTGAGCTGCTGCTTGCGATCAAAAGCAATGCGGTAATAAAAGGACTCATATCCACGCTTAAGCGTGAAAACAATGCCAATGCAAGAAATTCTGCGCTTGAAGCGCTGATTTCATTAGGGCACACTGTCACCGGTCATCTAAAAAAGGCCTATAACACCCCCAACCCCGATGTCAGAAAATTTGTTATTGATATTGTCGGACGCACAAAAGACCCAAAGGCGCTTCCGGTTTTATTAAAGGCGATTGAAGATAAAGATGATAACGTCCGTTCATCAGCCATAGAGTATCTCTGTGATTTTCGCGATAAATCCGCCGTAACCAGCCTTATTCCCATCATGAAGGGCGTCAATACATGGCTCGCATATCATGCCGTTGACGGACTGGGCAAGATCGGCGATGCAAGGGCGGTTGATGCGCTTGTTTCGGCCTTGCACAGAAAAGACCTGAGAAAACCTGTCATCAAGGCCTTGGGGCAGATTGCCGACCCTGAATCGCTGACAAAGATAGCCCCGTTTTTAAAAGATGGGTTAAAAACTGTTCAGGAAGAGACTATCATAGCAATCAAACAATTTTATGAAAGAGGAATTTCCGAAGACATCATAATTAAGACTATTAACAAAATACATGGAAGCGAAGCCGTTAGTTTACTGGCGCATCATGCCAAAAGCGAAAAGACCGATGTAATGATTGCCTCAACCGTACTGCTTGGACTTCTCAGGGATAAATCGGTCCTTCCGGCGCTTCTTGAAATGGCTATTGAAGAGGAACCAAGTGAAATAATCATAAAGACGCTTGTGTCCATAAGCAAGGCTTCACCGGACTTTCTTATCCCTTTTTTCAATTCAAAAGACCTGTACCAGCGAAGGGTCATATGCGGCATAGCGGCGAAGGCTGCTTCCGCGGCGTTTCAGGACCACCTCATCAGCCTGCTTAAAGATGAAGACGGGCATGTAAGGAGTAGTGCGGCTATTGCGCTTTCAACGCTGGATAATCCGGAGACGGTTAAGCACATAAAACCGCTGATGTTTGACCGCTATGAAGATGTGCAGGAGGCAGCGCTTAAAGCCCTTTTAAGATTAGAGAAGTGGCTGGACACAGATGAAATAACAGCATCTCTTTCCGATAAAAACCCTGTGGTAAGAAAAAGTTCTGCAGTGCTTCTCGGCCTCATCGGCGCTAAAAAGGCAATAGAGACGCTCGGCGCCGCGCTTAGAGACAGTGATGTCAGGGTCCGGACGGCGGTTGTTGATGCGCTCAGCCGGATAGATACACCGGAGTCAATAAAGTATCTGATGCCGGCCTTGTCGGATGAATCTCCGGAGGTCCGCAAGTCTGCCGCCATGGCTATCAGCATGATTGATTCCGAAGAAGTTGTAGAGCCTCTTATATTTCTTCTTAATGATACGAATGTATTTGTCAGGGTCGCTGCAGCCAAGGGACTGGGCAGTACCAGAAACAAGAAAGCCGTAGAGCCGCTGATAAATCTCCTGTCGGACACATCAGGGTTTGTGAAGGCCGCTGCAATTAAGGAACTGGGTAATTTTAAGGAGAAAAAGGTTAAGGAGGTACTGCGCAGACTTTTAAAAGACAAGGACGCCGAGATAAGGGCCACGGCTATTGAGTCATTGTCCATATTTGACGGAATTTTCCGCGACCTCATCCCGCTTTTAAAGGATAACGCATGGTCGGTGAGAAAGAAGGCCGTTGACGTCCTCGGCAAATTTTTTAAATCCGAGAGCGAAAAATATTTAAAAGATACCGCTGAACTTGACGAAGATTATCAGGTAAGGGAAACTGCGGAGAGATATCTTGCAATTTGAAGAAGAAATTATACCTCTGCATCTGGATGTCTTCCGCCTGATAAGTGATTTTATCAGGGAATACTGCGGTATTTTTTTTAATGAAAAATCGCTCTTTCTGGTAGAGCGGAGGCTGAACAGGCGTTTAAAGGTCCTTCGTCTGGAAGACTTCAGGGAATATTACCGTTTCCTTATGTATGACCAGAAACGGGACGATGAGATTCAAAACATTATGGACATTTTAACGGTAAACGAGACTTATTTTTTCAGGGGAGAGTCCCAGTTAAAGGCGTTCATAGATGAAATAATCCCTGAACTTAAGGAGAAAAATAAGGACAAAAAAAAGATAAGTATATGGTCTGCCGGCTGCGCTACCGGAGAGGAGCCTTATACTTTTGCCATGCTGCTGCTTGAGAAAGGAGGCTTTGACGGGTGGGATATCAGGATAGTGGGCAGTGATATAAGCCAGAGGGCGCTTCAGGTTGCGCGGCGCGGAATTTACAAAAAGAATTCATTCAGGAGCACGGAATATTATTTTATAAAAAAATATTTTCATAACGAAGCTGATGATACTTACAGCATATCCGACAGCGTCAGAAAACTCGTTGTCTTTAACTATGTGAACCTGTTTGACCCTTTCAAGGTGCGTCTGGTCGGGAAAATGGATTTAATTTTTTGCCGTAATGTTTTAATATATTTTGATGACGCGGCAAGAAAGAAGGTTATAGAAAATTTCTATAACAGCCTTGTATACGGAGGTTATATGGTGCTGGGACATACAGAGTCGCTTATAAAGCTTTCTACAGCTTTTTCTTTAAAGCATTTTAGTAACGATATGGTGTATCAAAAACCTGAGAGGCAGGGATTATAAATTATGACCGGAACAGGACAAAAACCAATCAGAGTTTTGATTATTGACGACTCGGCGTTTAACCGGCAGACAATAAAGAGGATGCTTGAGAAGTCGCCGGCCATAGAAGTAGCGGGCGTTGCGGTTGACGGTTATGACGGGATGAAAAAAGTCATGAAATTAAAACCTGATGTCATCACGCTTGATCTTGAAATGCCGAGGGTTGATGGTTTTACGCTCCTCAGATGGCTGATGGAAGAAAATCCCATGCCTGTCATCATTGTCAGTTCCCACGGAGAAAAATCTACTGTCTTTAAAGCATTGGAATTAGGCGCAGTGGATTTTATCGTTAAGCCGACCAAAAGCGCTTCAAAAGAGCTTGAAGCAATAGAGGGAGACCTGTTAAGAAAGGTCCTGAGCATTACCTCTTTGAATATGGATAAACTCAGGAAAAATATCTCATGGGTCGGGTATAAAGATGCGGTTATGCCGAAAAGTTACGAGAGGTTTGAAGACAAAGATATAAAGATAGTTACTATGGGCGCTTCAACTGGAGGTCCGGCCGCGCTTCAGGTAGTGCTCTCCATGCTTCCGGGGAATTTTCCATCGCCCATACTCATCAGCCAGCATATGCCGTATGGGTTTACGAGGCAATTTGCCAGCAGGATGAATAAGGTAAGCGCCCTTACTGTTAAAGAGGCGGAGCACGGCGAGGCTGTTGAAGCCGGCAAGGCGCTCATCTGTCCGGGCGGTCATCATATAATGCTTAACAGGACAAAAGGTGAAACTGTTGTGACCATTAAGGATTCCACTGAGGATGATATATATATCCCGTCAATTGATCTGATGATGAAGAGCGCGGCAGAAATTTTTGGGCCAAAGACAATCGGCGTAGTCCTTACAGGAATGGGCAGCGACGGGAAGGCCGGGATGAAAGAAATCAAAAGAAGGGGAGGCTTTACAATAGCCGAGTCAGAGGAAAGCGCCGTCATATTCGGGATGCCCCATGAGGTTATATCGGCCGGAGCCGCTGATATGATTGCGTCGCTTCAGCAAATACCCGCGGAAATTTTAAAGAGATTCAAAGGACAGGAATAGCAGGCAGGGTAAGCCGCGTTGGAAGGGACGGGGCTTACTAACTGGGTAAATGGTAAAGATAATAAATAACATCATGGTTGTTGATGATTCGCCTACAACGAGGCAGTTAATTTCGTTTGTCCTGAAAAGGCTGACAGACTCTAATGTCATAGAGGCAACAGATGGTCTGGACGCCCTAAAGAAACTGTCAACCGACACGTTTGATTTAATCCTTGTGGATATTAATATGCCTTTGATGGATGGGCTGAAGCTGGTGAGTATTCTCAGGGGCGACCAGAAGTACAAGAATACGCCTATTATTATCATTACAACCGAAGGCGCTGAAGAAGACAGAAAAAGGGCCATGGCTATCGGAGCCAATGCCTATATCACAAAACCCATCCAGACGCAGGAACTTATAAAGACGATTAATAACCTCCTGCAGTGACGGTTATTTTTCATTGCAAAATTATCAATTATCATTTCAAAATGCAAATTTGCAATGTTAAATTTAAAATAAATTCTCAGATGTTAGATCCCTGCAACTGACCGCAGGCGGCAAGGATATCCTGTCCTTTGCTTTTTCTGATTATCGCTGTTATCCCTGCATCAGTTAATATTTTCTGAAAGAACAAAACCTGCCCCTCAACAGGTTTTTTGTCCTGAAGCGGCATGATGGAAGGCGCCGAATTGTACGGTATTAAATTCACCTTTGATTTTATTCCCCTAAGCAGTTTTATAAGCCTTACAGCGTCTTCCTTTGAATCATTTATGCCTTTTAAGAGGACATATTCAAATGTTATCCGCTTCCTCGGAGCCAGCGGAAAACGTTTGCAGGCGGTTATAAGCTCTTTAATCGGATAGCGCTTATTGACAGGCATGATTTTGCTCCTTATCTCATCGGTTGAGGCGTTTAAGGAGACAGCGAGATTTACGCCTGGACCTTTTTGGGCCAGGGCGGAGATCTTTGGAACTATGCCTGCCGTTGAAATGGTAATCTTTTGTCCGGAGAAATCCATGATGCCGGTCAGCCTCCGGAGAGCGTCTATAACTTCATCAAAATTATTTAAAGGCTCGCCCATACCCATAAAAACTATGTTGGTGATTCTTGTAGTTTTCAAAGTCCCCCCAGCTATGATTCTGCTTACAGCTATTACCTGATCAACCATTTCATAAGCCATGAGGTTCCTTTTAAGCCCCAGCCTGCCTGTCATGCAAAATTTGCATTCCATTGCACAGCCCACCTGAGATGAAATGCATAATGTATGCCGGTTTTTATCCGGAATAAGAACGCTTTCAATTGTTTTACCGTCTTCCAGCTCAAAGAGAAACTTTTGCGTGCCGTCTTTGGAGACCTGTTTTTTCAGCAGATTAACATTGCTGATATATGCTGTTTTTTTCAGCTCCTCACGCAGAGTCACAGGCAGGTCGGTCATTTCGTCAAAAGATGCCGCAGACTTTTTATATATCCAGTTGATAACCTGTCTTGCCCTGAAAGGACTTTGCCCGAGGCGTTCAATAAATGCATGCATTTCTTTTTCCTGCAGTTGTTTTAGATTAATTTTCATGAGTTAAATTATTACACACTTGATTATTAATCGGCTGTCTATTATTCTATGAAATACACCATTTTAAATTATTATCCCGGAGAAATAAAGATGGAATGCCGAATGGAAAAAAATAAAGCCTTTTGCAACTGTACTTACATCTCCTGCATCAGGAAATTAAAGTGCTGTGAATGCCTGCACTATCACAGGGGCAGCGGCGAGCTTCCGGCGTGTTTTTTCAGCAAAGATGCGGAAAAGACATACGACCGTTCCATAGGCAGCTTTATAAAAATGCATAAAGGATAAATTTTAGACCACAGAAGACGCAGAGAGGAAATTTTAAATTTATCATTGCAAAATTATCAACTTACTTCCCTCCCCCTTGACGGGGGAGGGTTAGGGTGGGGGTGGTTATAAAAATTCTTTCCCCCTCCCCTTCATCCCCTCCCGCCAGGGGAGGGGAGATTTTAGATACCCCGTCCCGAAACATTGGGACTGCGGGGGTATTATTGTCTGTGTTTGCCGGCGTGGTGAAATTGGCAGACGCGCCGGACTCAAAATCCGGTGGGCGCAAGCCCGTGTGGGTTCAACTCCCACCGCCGGCACTTTAAAGGCAGTTAACAGTTGACCGTTAACAGTGAACAGATAAGAGCTTGCCTGCCGGTTTTTGGGCAGGTTAAAAGTTAGGTAGCCGCAGGCTTTAGCCTGCGCTAAAAGTTAAAGGAGAAGCAGAAAATGAAAAAACTCTGGATGTTGATTCTAACACTTGCATTTGCCATGTCATCAATCAGTTTTGCGCATGCAGAACAAATTACGCCTTATGCGATAGACAAGCTTTCAGGCAAAAAAGCCCCTGACTTTACGCTCAAAGACCTGGCGGGAAAAGATGTGCCGCTTTCTTCTTTTAAGGGCAAGCCCGTACTGCTTAATTTCTGGGCGACGTGGTGTCCGTACTGCAGGGAGGAAAGGCCTGCCCTAATCGCGCTTAATAAAGAATATAAAGGCAAAGGGCTTATCATTGCGGCTGTCGCTACGGACAAATCTGCAAATAGGGTGAAAGATTACCTTAAAAAAACACCTATGGATTTTGTAATCCTGATGGATGACGGGAAGACAGCGGAGAGTTACGGCGTTTACGCGCTGCCGACATCTTTTTTTATCGGCCGCGACGGGACCATCAGACAAAAATTTATGGGAGGGAGAGACTGGCTGAATAAGGATTCAAGAAAAATGATTGATAACTTATTGAAATAACGGATGAATAATTTCAGGAAAACTTTGTCATAATTGCCAAATGTTGCATGATATGGTATAAACTTATATTTTCTGGGACAAGTTTAATGATATTTTTTGTGAATGGAGCGGCAGATGTGTCCGGATGATCTTAAGTATCATAGGGAACATATGTGGGTCAGGGTTAGCGGGAAAAAGGCTGTAATTGGAATAACACATTATGGCCAGATGTCACTTGGAAATGTTTTATATATTGATTTGCCTGATGTTGAAACAGATGTTGAGGCAAATGCTGAGTTTGCCGAAATTGAATCAGCAAGGACTTCCATGGTTGTCACAAGCCCTGTAAGCGGAACAGTGATAGAGGTTAATGAAGAATTGGCCGAGACGCCTGAGATGATAAATGATGACCCGTACGGCGAGGGGTGGATTGCGGTGATTAAGCTTAAAAACAGCGCAGAGCTTAATAGGTTAATGGAAGCCTTTGAATATGAACGGTATTTGGAAAAAGAGGTAAAACTAATCTGAATAATGAATCCGAAGAAAGTAAAAATAGGGAATGTTGTTATCGGCGGCGGTAAATCACTTGCCTTTATTGCCGGCCCCTGCGTTATTGAGTCTGAAAAAGTAACATTAAAGATCGCTGAGAAACTTAAAAAATTATCAGATAATCTGAACCTGTCTGTTGTCTTTAAAAGTTCCTATGACAAGGCCAACAGGACCTCTATTAAATCTTACAGGGGACCCGGACTTAAAAAAGGGCTGAGGATTCTTGAGAAGGTAAGGAAAATAACGGGCCTGCCCGTTATTTCAGATGTTCACTCCGCAGGCGAAATATCTTATGCAGGAGAGGTTCTTGACGCCGTTCAGATACCTGCTTTTTTGTGCAGGCAGACGGATTTAATCCTTGCCGCAGCAAAAACAGGCAAGCCCGTAAACATTAAAAAGGGGCAGTTTCTTGCGCCGTGGGATGTTAAAAATATCATTCATAAAATACAGTCGGCAGGCAGTGATAAAATTCTTATTACTGAAAGAGGCGTGTCATTCGGGTATAACAATCTTGTGGTGGATATGCGCGCCATACCTGTTATGCGGGGTTTTGGTTTTCCGGTTGTTTATGATGCCACTCACAGCGTTCAGCTTCCAGGGGGACTGGGAGCCAGTTCGGGCGGGCAGAGAGAGTTTATTGCGCCTCTTGCAAGGGCGGCAGTTTCCGCCGGCTGTGATGCAGTATTCATGGAGGTACATGAATGTCCGGATAAAGCCCTTTGCGACGGTCCGAATATGTTAAATGTTAATGAGCTTTCTCCGTTAATCAGGGAGCTGATGGAAATAAATTGTATTGTAAGAAAATAACAAATGCACTCTGCAAAGGCGTATATGCCCGTAAAACTTTAAGAAAGCAACGATGATTATTATCTGTCATGCTGCAAAAAGTTTTAAGTTATTGCTTTAAACTATTTGTAAAAGGCAGCATGACGCTAAGGTGTTGCCCTTAAAATTTTATGGGCACATATGCCTTTTGGATGTGTGTTCCATTAGTTGTCATTCCGGCTTGTCCGGAATCGTTTTAAATTCCTCTCTAAAAAGAGGGGATTAAGGGGTGTGTTATAAAACAAAGGCAAGAGGTAAATTATATGTTAATTGAACTGGCTAAAAAGGTTTTAATGGTGGAGGCTGAGGCGATAAAGTCGCTTGTCGAGAGAGTGGGTGACAATCTTTTAACGGCAATTGACATAATTTATTCATGCAGGGGCAGGGTAGTTGTCACAGGCATGGGGAAATCCGGGCTTATCGGCAAGAAAATAGCCGCCACGTTTGCCTCTACAGGGACTCCCGCATTATTTCTTCATCCTGCGGAAGGTGTCCACGGCGACATAGGCATGGTCACAAAGGGGGATGTTGTTCTGGCTCTTTCAAACAGCGGCGAGACTGACGAAATCATAAAAATACTGCCGATATTAAAACGGCTTGATATCAAAATCATTTCATTAACCGGCAGTCCTGATTCTACGCTTGCAAAGGCCTCGGATGTTGTCTTTGACGTTTCCGTTAAGGAAGAGGCTTGCTCCATGGGGCTTGTTCCTACTGCTTCTACTACTGCGGCTTTGGCAATGGGCGATGCGCTGGCAGTGGCTCTTTTAAACAAAAGAGGTTTCAGCGAAGAGGATTTTGCATTGTTCCATCCTGAGGGAAGTCTCGGAAAAAAGCTCCTGATTAAAGTCGGCGACCTTATGCATTCCGGCGAAGGCCTGCCTGTTGTATCCCCGGATGCGCCGATGGCAAATGCGGTTCTGGCAATATCCTCAGGAAGGCTCGGCGTTACAATCGTTGCCGAAAATAACGGCAGGATTCTCGGCATTGTCACTGACGGCGACCTGAGAAGGGGAATAGAAAAATGGGGCAAGGCGTTTTTTGACATGAAGGCAGGCGAGGTAATGACCAAAAATCCAAAGAGCATCGGTGAAAATGAACTTGCGGCAAAGGCATTATCCATTATGGAAAATCTCTCCATTACTTCACTTGTGGTGCCGGATGAAAATGGACGCGCAAAGGGCATAATACACCTGCATGATATATTGAAACAGGGGATAGTATGAAGAAAGGGTTCAAGGGTTCAAGGGTTCAAGGGTTCAAGTTAAAGGACAAGGCAAAAAAAATAAAACTGCTTATCCTTGATGTTGACGGAGTTATGACCGACGGCAGCATTATTCTTGACAACAAAGGGAATGAGTTTAAGCGGTTTAACGTAAGAGACGGACATGGAATAAAGATGATTCAGAAGTCCGGCATTAAAGTTGCGATTATAACCGGAAGGCGCTCAAAGGTTGTGGATATCAGGGCCAAAGAGCTCGGCATCACCGATGTCTTCCAGAGGATTTTCAAGAAATCGGCAGTTTATGAAGAGCTGCTTGGAAAATACAACTGCAAGGATGAAAATGTTGCTTTTATGGGAGACGATATTGTTGATGTTGAACTGCTTAAGAGGGCCGGGCTTTCCGCCGTGCCTGCCGACGCTGATGAAGAAGCCAAAAAGTATGCCGACGTCGTAATGAAAAAAAGCGGCGGCAGGGGGGCTGTGAGGGAATTAACCGACCTGATTTTAAAGGCGTCGGGGCTATGGAAAAAAGTGTCAGGGGAGTTTCTTGTTTAATGTTCCTACCATAATAACATTCAGCAGGATACTGCTGATTCCTTTCTTTGTTTTTGTAATAACCACCAGGCCGTTCTTAGGGACAGTTATATTTGCAATAGCCTGCATAACAGACGCAGTTGACGGCTATATAGCGAGAAAATCAAAGCAGGTAACAAAACTTGGCGTGATACTGGACCCTATTGCAGATAAACTTTTAATAATATCCGCTCTTATTATGCTTGTGGATATGGAACTGATACCGGCCTGGATAGCTATAGTAATTATTGTCAGGGAGTTTCTTGTTACAGGGCTGAGGATTGTGGCATTATCAAAAGATATTGTGATTCCTGCCGAGACCGGAGGAAAAATAAAAACAGCAATGCAGATTGCGTCAATACTTATGCTTTTGCTGAGCCGCTCTTATTGGGATATTGATATGTACAGCCCGGGCGTGTTTTTGCTGTGGACGTCAATGGCTATCGGTATTGTCTCCGGCGTCCGGTATTTTGTACAGTTCAAAAAAATGGAGTAGAGGGTTTAATGTCTTCTGAAATTATTTCTATCGCTGCTGCTTATATAATCGGCTCTATACCATTTGGCGTTCTCACTGCAAAGATAAAGGGCGTTGACTTAAGAAGTGTTGGAAGCGGGAATATCGGCGCTACTAATGTTTTGAGGACTACCGGAAAACTGCCTGCCCTTATTACTCTGCTCGGAGACTTTTTAAAGGGAACTGCTGCAGTTTTACTTTGCAGATTTTTTAGCGGAGGAGGAGATCTGTGGGAGGGCGCCGCAGGGGTATCGGCCATTCTCGGTCATGTTTTCCCTGTTTTTTTGTCTTTTAGGGGTGGTAAAGGGGTTGCTACGGGTTTTGGCGTTTTAGCGGCTTACAGCCCGGTTAATGCCGTTATTATCCTTATTATCTGGCTTGCCATTGCAGTTTTTACAAGATATTCTTCTCTTGCCGCCCTGACAGCTTATACGGCTTTGCCTGTAATCGCCGTCCTGCTTGATGCATCTAAAGGCAAAACAATCTTTTTTTTGTTGATTGCTCTTTTAATAATATGGAGGCATGCGTCTAACGTTAGGAGACTGCTTAATGGCACAGAATCAAAAATAGGCCGATAAAATATAACCACAGAGGGCACAGAGTTTTTAATTGCAAAATTATCAATTATCATTTCAAAATGCAAATTTTAAATGCTAACTTTGTCCCGATAGGTCGGGAATAAATTTACAATGAATGTTTTTTCAGTGTTCTTTGTGGTTAAGGAGTATTTATATGGAGAAAGACAAATATGAAGCGTGCAGTTGTTCTTTTAAGCGGAGGTGTTGATTCAACAACTACGGGTGCAATGGCCGGTGCGGACGGTTTTGAACTGTATGCCATGACGTTTGATTACGGACAAAGGCATAAAATAGAAATTGATTCGGCAAGACGGTGCGCCCAAAGCCTTAAAGTCCGTAAACATCTCATCATAAAAACAGACCTCAGTGAGATAGGATGCTCTGCGCTTACAGCGGATATTGAAGTGCCGAAAACAGGGGTTAGGGGTCAGGGGTTAGGGATTAGTAAAGAAAAACCAATCCCCAATCCCCAATCCCCAATCCCAATTACCTACGTTCCTGCGCGCAATACGATTTTTCTCTCCTTTGCGCTTGCCTGGGCGGAAACCATCGGCGCAGAGGACATATTTATAGGGGCTAATGCCGTTGATTACAGCGGATACCCCGATTGCAGGCCTGAATTCATCAAGAGCTTTGAGACTATGGCAAATCTTGCTACAAAGGCATCGGTTGAAGGAAATCTGAGATTCAGGATACATGCCCCATTGATTAATCTTACAAAAGCTGAAATAATAAAAAAGGGAGTTGAGCTTGGCATTGATTATGCTTTAACATGGAGCTGTTATGACCCCCAGAAAAACCGTAAAGCGTTATCCGTAAAGCGTAATGGGTTAAAAAAGAATTCGCATCACGCATCACGCCTGCCTACCGGACAGGCAGGCATCACGCATCACGGTTTTGTTCCATGCGGCAGATGCGACAGTTGTGTTTTACGGGCAAAGGGTTTTTTTGAGGCAGGGGTGAAAGATCCCCTGTCTATATGAGATAATATAGTTAAGGAGAGCAAAAGATGAAGCTGAGAATTTTTACCTATCTTTTTTTGATTGTGTTAACGGCTTTTATGTATTGCATTGCTTTTGCAGAAGAGCAAAAACCTCTTTATCAAGCCGGCCCCTGGAGCGGAAAGGTGATTGATGCAGATACAAAACTGCCGGTAGAGGGCGCTGTAGTATCGTTTGTATGGTACAGGGATTATGACACCAGATTTACGGTAATGAGCAGCTTGCATGAGGCTAAAGAGGTTCTGACCGGCAAGGATGGTTATTTTGAAATATCTGCTTATACTGAAACAGGCGAAAATAAAAAAAGCTGGCCGAAACCTCAGCTGCAGGGGATTGAGACACCGGATTTTTTTATCATAGGGCCTGTTATCAGAGACCCTGAAATTATTATTTATAAACCGGGATATAATTATTTTCCGATGAAACCGGCATTTACAATCTTTGCGACAAAACCTGCAGTGGTTGAGTATCAGGAGTTTTATACAAAGATTGTAAAGGGAGAGACCATAGGCGGTACACAAAAAGGCACAATGGACTTTCCAGAGGGGTTGGTTTACTCCGGTACAATGTGTGCGCCTGCATTTGAGAGATTAATTGAGAAAACAGATTATAAGTTCCAGTCGGTTTTTTATAAAATGGACAATGCAAAAGAAAGGCTGAGGAAATTTGATGTTCCATTGGGCTGTCCTAAAAAGGCGGAGGCAGTCCCTGTTGTTATTCAGGGTTATAAATATGAGATTGAGGATGCGATGAAAACCGGCGGGTTCATGGTTATCGGCCTGTCAAAAACAGCTTCTGAAGAGGAACGCTTTAAGGCAATTCCCAAAGAGCCTAATGATGCTGCGCCCGACAGACTGCCTAATTTATTCCGGTTTATTAATGCCGAGAAAGAAAGAATGAAAGTGGTAAAAGAAGATATGGAAAAGAAAAAGCTTCAGGAACAGAAAAAATAAACTGCATGCGGGCGGTTATTTTATTTTGAGCTTTTTAGAAACGGCGTGAACCCTCAGCCGTAAATCATTATGGGTGGAATTATTATTTATCAGGAAATCCGCCGATGTTTTTTTTCTGGAAACGGGAATTTGCGCACAGAATCTTTTTACGATTTCATCTTTTGAAAAGCCTTTTTTGAGCAGGCGCCTGACCGCTGTTTTTTTGCTGCAATAAACAACAATAATTCCGTCAAAGATATTTTCACAGTGTGATTCAAAAAGCAGCGGGATTTCAAAGATAACTGTTGATGAGGGCTTAGCGGCTGTTATTTCATTCTTTATGCCCTTTGCAGTCTTTATGACTTCGGGGTGAATTGTTTTTTCAATCAGAATTCTTTTTTTGGGGTTATTGAAAATTATGCCTGCAATATGTTTTTTATTTAATGATGTTTTGCCCGCCCTTTTTGTCAGAATTTCTCTGCCGAAGATTTTGACTAATTTATTTATTATTGCAGGTTTCCTTAAAAGGCCGGAAACGAGCCTGTCGGCATTAATTGTATATGCGCCCAGGTTTTTAAACATTTTCAGAACAGTGGTCTTCCCCATTCCGAAATTACCGGTAAGCCCTATAAACGGCATGAGGAATTATAACAAATACTTGAATAAATCTCACTGGTTAAAGCATAATATTAAATTACTGGAAGTTATCCTCTGAAAATGAGGAGGCAGGTTGTGCTTTTCTTAATCTGTCATTCCGGCTTGTCCGGAATCGTTTTACAAAGGCATACATGCCCTTGAAACTTTAAGAAAGCAACAATGATTATTATGTCATGCTGCAAAAAGTTTAAGGTCTTTGCTGTGAACTATCTGTAAAAGGCAGCATGACTTCTAAGGTGTTGCCCTTAAAGTTTTTCGGACATATATGCCTTTAGGGTGCAGGATGTAGTGACATTTACAAAAAAAAGGAGAAAATTGAAAAAATCAGCGGTCAAAATAGGTATTATCGGCTTTGGCACAGTCGGCGCCGGAGTCGCAAGGATACTACTTGAGAAGAGGGATGAATTAAAGCGGAGACTCGGTTTTCCTGTTGTCTTAGCCGGAATTGCGGACCTTGATGTCAAAAGAGACCGGGGGATTAAACTGCCGGCCGGCCTACTTATCAATGATGCAAAAGCGCTGCTGAACGACCCTGGCATTGATATAGTGGTTGAGCTTATCGGAGGTATTCATCCTGCGAAAGAATTTATCCTTGAGGCGCTAAAAAAGGGGAAACATGTGGTAACCGCCAACAAGGCGCTTCTTGCAACCGAGGGCCCCGATGTTTTTAATTTTATGAAGAAAAAAAAGGTTGAGCTTGGTTTTGAAGCGGCGGTTGCCGGCAGTATCCCGATTATAAAGATTGTGCGGGAGGCGTTAATTGCCAATAACATTCAGGCGGTGTACGGAATAATAAACGGAACGTCAAACTACATCCTTACAAAAATGACGGAGGAAAAAGTTGAATTTTCAGATGCCTTGAAGGAGGCGCAGGCGCTTGGATACGCTGAGACAGACCCGACCTTTGATGTTGAGGGGATTGATACAGCGCATAAGCTTGCAATTCTTGCCTCGCTGTCTTTCGGAATACCGGTTTCATTTAAAAAAATATATACGGAAGGCATAACGAGAATAACGCCGCTGGACATTAATTTTGCGTCCGCCCTCGGTTATAAGATTAAACTCCTGGCCATAGCAAAGCAGAGCGGGGGTGAGGTGGAACTTCGGGTGCATCCAACGATGCTCCCGAAAGAACAGCTCATATCCAGCATAGACGGCGTATTTAATGCGATATATGTTGAAGGTGATGCAATCGGCTCTCAGCTTTACTACGGCAGGGGAGCCGGAGAGATGCCGACGGCAAGCGCTGTCGTAAGCGATATCGTTGATACGGCAAGAAATATAAAATCCGGCTCCATAGGCAGGATACAGGGGCTCGGCATGCCTGAAATATCCGGCTTAAAGATAAAAAACATGGAGAATGTGCTGAGTCGGTATTACTTCAGATTTTCTGCGATTGACAAGCCTGGGGTTTTGTCCAGGATTGCCGGCATACTCGGCGCATGCAATATAAGCATTGAGTCCGTGATACAGAAGGGCAGAAAAAAGGAGAAAGCCGTTCCTCTTGTAATGATGACCCACGAGGCAAAAGAAATGGATGTGGTCCGCGCACTCACGGAAATTGATAAATTGCCGGTTGTATCGGACAGGACCGCTTTAATAAGAATTGAGGGAAGGGGAAATAATTAATGTCGGAAATAAAAATAGATAAGACATTAAATATCAAGGGCGTGGTTTGTCCGTATACTCTGGTGAAATCCAAACTTGCCATAGAGGGTATAGACGTGGGGCAGGTCCTTGAAATATTGCTGGACTATCCGGAGGCGGCTGAAAGCATTCCCAAGGCGATGCTCAATTACGGTCATGCCGTTCTTAAGGTGGAAAAAATAAATCCCACTGATTGGATAATCCATGTGAGAAAAGAGGTGGCAGACTAATGGAACTTACGGAAGAACAGCTTCAAAGATACAGCCGTCATATTATACTGCCGGAGGTCGGAGGCAAAGGGCAGAAAAAAATATCCGAAGCAAAGGTTCTCGTAATCGGCGCCGGCGGGCTTGGCTGTCCTGTCGGGTATTACCTCGCGGCTGCGGGCGTCGGCACTCTTGCGCTTGTGGACAACGATAATGTTGAGCTCAGCAATCTGCAAAGGCAGATTGCTCACAGCGTTAAAACGCTTGGGGTCAATAAGGCGGATTCGGCAAAGAAGACCTTTGAGGCATTGAACCCCGACGTAAACGTGATACCTGTCAAAGAAAGGCTTACAAATACCAATATACTTGACTTGATGAAAGACTACGACATAGTGGTTGACGGGACTGACAATTTTCCAACGAGATATCTTATTAATGATGCATGCGTTATGCTTAAAAAGCCCCTTGTAAGCGGCGCTATTTTAAGATTTGAGGGACAGATTACGACAATACTTCCCGGAGAC
The DNA here is from genome assembly GCA_016212185.1 of Nitrospirota bacterium. Taxonomy (NCBI): domain Bacteria; kingdom Pseudomonadati; phylum Nitrospirota; species Nitrospirota bacterium. The sequence goes on along the minus strand of JACRGX010000039.1, from coordinate 23,710 downwards.
GGACCATGCTACCGCTGTCTTTTTGAGTCTCCGCCTCCGCCCGGTCTTGTTCCATCATGTCAGGAGGCAGGCGTGCTCGGGGTTTTGCCGGGAGTCGTCGGCGCGCTTCAGGCCACAGAGGTTTTAAAACTCATACTCGGCAAAGGCAAACCATTAAAAGGTGAACTGCTTATCTATAATGCGCTTGCAACGAGTTTCAGAAAAGTGAGGGTGCCGAAAAATCCTGACTGCGCCATATGCGGCGCTAATCCTACTATCACGGAGCTGGCAGATTATTCTCAGGAGTACTGCACGCTGTAAATTAAGGTGAATATTCCTTTATTTGTCATTCCGGCTTGTCCGGAATCATTTTGCAAAGGCATATATGTCCTTAAAACTTTAAAAACGCAACCATGATTATTATCTGTCATGCTGCAAAAAGTTTTAAGTAATTGCTTCTGTATGTTTATAAAAAGCAGCATGACTTTTAATGTGTTGCCCTTAAAGTTTTTCAGACACACATGCCTTTGCAGGGGTATTTCATTAGCTGTCATTCCGTGCTTGACACGGAATCCAGTCTGTTTCTCTGGATTCCTGCTTTCGCAGGAATGACAATGTATAATAAGACATTAATATTATAGTTATTAATAGTTGCCAAGAGAGAGGAGGTAAAACTTGAGTTTTGTAAGAGGACTTAAATGCAGGGAATGCGGCCGGGAATATCCCGTTGACCCTATATATGTATGCGAGTTTTGCTTTGGTCCGCTTGAAGTAATCTATGATTATGAAGGCATCAGAAAGACGCTGACCAGGGAAAAGATTCAATCAAGACCGCAAAACCTCTGGCGTTACAAGGAGCTTTTGCCTATAGATGGAGAGCCGTACTCAGGACTGCAATCGGGGTTTACCCCGCTTATCAGGGCAGACAACCTTGCCGGAGTTCTCGGACTTAAAGAGTTGTATATAAAAGACGATACGGTTGCACACCCGACATTATCGTTTAAGGACCGGGTGGTTGCAGTTGCTCTTACGAAGGCCAAGGAATTCGGTTTTGACACAGTTGCATGCGCCTCTACAGGCAACCTGGCTCATGCGGTGTCTGCTCAGGGAGCCAAGGCAGGATTTAAGAGATTTATTTTTATACCGGCAAGCCTTGAGAAAAGCAAGATAGTCGCATCCCTTGTCTATGAGCCGAACCTGATTGCAGTGGAAGGCAATTATGATGAGGTTAACAGGCTTTGCAGCGAGGTTGCAAACAGGTACCGGTGGGCATTTGTCAACATAAACATCAGACCGTTTTATGCTGAAGGCTCAAAGACGCATGGCTATGAGATTGCTGAACAGCTCGGATGGCGCGCTCCAGACAATGTGATAGTGCCGTGCGCAAGCGGCTCCCTTCTCACAAAAATCTGGAAAAGTTTTAAGGAAATGAAGGAGATAGGGCTGATAGGTGAAATGAAGACAAAGGCCTTTGCAGCGCAGGCCAGCGGCTGCTGCCCTATTGTTACCGCGTTAAAACAGAAGGTTGATGTTATTAAACCCGTCAAGCCTGATACAATTGCCAAATCCCTTGCAATCGGCAATCCTGCAGACGGATTTTATGCGCTGCAGGCTGTAAAAGAGAGCGGAGGATTCGGGGAGGATGTGTCTGACCAGGAAATCATAGACGCCATTAAACTGCTGGCAAGGACTGAAGGAATTTTTACAGAGACGGCAGGCGGCGTGACGCTTGCATCAGCAATCAAGCTTATAAAGGCGGGTTATATATCTAAGGACAGCCTGACTGTCATTTGCATTACCGGCAACGGGCTTAAGACTCAGGAGGCGCTTATGGGTCATACAAAAGAGCCTTCTTATATTAAGCCTAACATGGCGTCTTTTGAAGAAGCGCTGAAAAAGATAAAAACATAGTTCAATATAAATATTGTTCAAATAGTTTAAATAGTTCAAATTTGAGCCATTTTGAACAATATTAAACCATCTTGAACTATCTTTATAATAATAATAGGAGGTGATTATAAGAAATGCCTGTAAAAGTAAGAATCCCCGTTCCGCTTCAAAGATTAACTCAGGGGAAAGAGGAAGTAACGAGTAGCCCGGTAGTCATGACAGTTATAGGTGTTATCAACGATTTGGAGTCTCAGTACCTCGGCATTGGCGAAAGAATCTCCGAGGCGGGAAAAATAAGAAGGTTCGTTAATGTCTATGTCAATGAAGAGGACATAAGATTTTTAAAAGCCGAAGAAACGCAGGTAAAAGACGGCGATGAGATTTCCATAGTCCCGGCAATTGCAGGGGGCGCGGAGAAGAAACAGCGTTTTTAATTGCAAAATTATCAATTAGCATTTCAAAATGCAAATTTTAAATGCTAAATTTGTCCCGACAGGTCGGGAATAAATTTACAATGAGTATTTTCCCTGTGGTTAATATGTTTACGCAGAATAAGGAGGAGAAATGAAAAAGCGGATAAAGCTGACTTTTCCGCCGCAGCTTATAAGAAGGCCTGTTATATTCACTATGGCCAAGCAGTTTGACCTTATGCCTAATATCAGGAGGGCTAAAGTCACTGAAACAATCGGTGAAATGGTGCTTGAGATTGAGGGGCTTGAGGAGAATCTGCAGAAGGGAATAGACTCCCTTCAACAGCAGGGCGTTGAAGTAGAACTCGTGGAAGGAGACATACTGGAATAACTATGCACTGCTGGAAAGGATTAATTAATTGCTACAGGGAATTCCTGCCTGTAACGGCCGGTACGCCCACTGTCACGCTTAATGAGGGAAACACGCCGTTGCTGAAAGCGTTAAATCTGGATGATATAATAGGGAGAAAGCTTAATCTGTATTTTAAATACGAAGGCGCCAATCCAACAGGCTCTTTTAAGGACAGAGGAATGACGCTGGCTATTTCAAAGGCGGTTGAGGCCGGTTCTAAAATAGTCATCTGCGCATCAACCGGGAATACCTCGGCCTCTGCATCCGCATATGCGGCTCAGGCGCAGCTCTCCTCGGTAGTCCTTATACCTGAAGGCAAAATAGCAATGGGTAAGCTTGCACAGGCAATAATACACGGCGCAATGGTGCTTCAGATTGACGGCAATTTTGATGATGCATTGAGAATGGTTAAACAGCTTGTTGAAAAACATCCGATTACGCTTGTTAATTCTCTTAATCCTTACAGGATTGAAGGACAGAAGACTGCGGCATTTGAGGTGTGCGACCAGCTCGGCAGGGCGCCTGTTTATCATGCCCTTCCTGTTGGAAACGCCGGCAACATAACGGCCTACTGGAAAGGCTATAAAGAATATCGGGCCGCCAAAAAAATCAACAGCCTTCCTAAGATGCTTGGATTTCAGGCTGCGGGCGCAGCGCCGATCGTGCTTGGGCATCCTGTTGAAAAGCCTGAGACATTTGCAACAGCTATCAGAATCGGCAATCCCGCAAGCTGGAAAGCCGCAGTGGCTGCAAGGGATGAATCCGGCGGGATAATAGACGCTGTAACCGACGATGAAATCCGTGAGGCCTATAAAATCATTCCATTAAGAGAAGGGATATTCTGCGAGCCTGCGTCCGCTGCATCACTTGCAGGCGTGATAAAGTTATCAAAAAAAGGATATTTTAAAGACGGTGATACTGTTGTCTGCACTCTGACCGGCAACGGGTTGAAGGACCCGGATAATGCCCTGAAGGTCTCAGGACAGACAGTGAAGATAAAGGCAGAGCTTTCGGCATTGGAAGATGCCTTAAAAGGCTGCTGTATATGAAATATATTATTCTTGTCGGCGATGGGATGGCAGACCGACCGTTAAAGGAATTAGGCGGCAGGACCTGTCTGCAGGCGGCGCGGACGCCTAACATGGATAAAATAGCTTCTGAAGGCATTGCCGGCAAGGTAAGGACAATCCCGCCCGGCTTTCCGCCCGGCTCTGATGTGGCAAACCTCTCAATATTCGGCTACAACCCCTTAAAATATTACAGCGGCAGAGCGCCTCTTGAAGCGGCTTCTATGGGACTGAAGCTCGGACGGGAAGATGTGGCCTACAGATGCAATTTCGTCACATTGAAATTTTTAAATTTAAAGAATGCTGACGCCACAGTGATGGATGATTACAGCGCCGGACATATTTCCACCAAAGAAGCGGCGCTCCTTATCAAAAAAATAAATTCCAAAATCGGCAGCAGTAAATTTATTTTCTACCCCGGAATAAGCTACCGTCATCTCATGGTCTGGAAAGGCGGAAGAGATAAAGCGCAGTGCACGCCGCCCCATGATATTACGGGCAGAAAAATTACAAATCATCTTTCGCGCGGAAACGGAAGCAATGTTCTCAGGGAGCTGATGCAAAAATCAAAAGATGTCCTTCTGTCACATCCGGTAAATAAAAAAAGGATAAAGGCGGGACTTAAGCCTGCAAACAGCATCTGGCTGTGGGGACAGGGCAGAAAGCCGGCAATGCCTGAATTTAGAAACAAATACGGATTAAAAGGCGCTCTTATCTCTGCCGTGGACTTAACAAAGGGGCTTGGCATTTCTGCCGGTTTTGAAATTATTAAAGTAAAAGGCGCAACAGGTTACCTTGATACCAATTATCTCGGCAAGGCAAGGGCTGCTATCAATGCGCTTAAGAAAGTGGATATTGTTTATCTCCATGTAGAGGCGCCTGATGAGGCAGGACATAACGGCGACATGAAATCCAAGATTCAGGCTATAGAGGACTTTGATTCTAAGGTTGTGGGAACGGTTTTGAAAGGATTGAAAAAATTTAAAGATTACCGCATCCTGCTTTTGCCTGACCATGCAACGCCTGTCAAAATCAGGACACATACGGATGAACCCGTGCCGTTTGTCATATATGACAGCCGGATTAAGAAAAAAAATAAAGGCGTTGCTTTTAATGAATCCATTTTAAAGAAAAAGAATATTATGACATTTGATAAAGGTTATACATTGATGGATTATTTCGTGAAATGTAAAATTTAATTACAATCTTTAACCCGCATCTGATTATCCTCGTTTCCTGTTGACAGTCAATATAAAATATGAGATATTTTATATAGTTTTAGTGTATCAATATGGCGTGTCGCTTGCAATGACCATGTTAAAACATTTAATGCGCTTGTATTAAAAAAGAGATGGATAACACACGATTTAAGTCCGGCTTGATTTTAACCCTTTTCCTCAGCGGTATTTTTCCTGCTGTGGCAACTTTAATTCTTCATTTTTTTGTCCCGCATACACCATGGACTTATATGCCGCTACATTCAATTGTGGAGGCAATAGGAAGCTTCATTGCATTATCTATGGCATTTTTACTTTTCTCACTGCAAAAAGACAGAAAAGTCGGGGATTATTATACATGGATTGCCGCCTCGTTAATTGGCATGGGCATACTGGATGGGTTCCACGCCGCAGCATTACCGGGACACGGCTTTGTGTGGCTGCACACCACTGCTCTGCTGTTTGGTGGTTTATTGTTTGTGTTTGTTTGGCTACCGAACCTTACAGTCAGATTCCAGAGGCATAATTGGATACTCTGGATGGTGGGGATTATTGCAGTAATTTTTGGAGCAGTATCAATTGCCTTCAGAGAGGCATTCCCTCATATGCTCATTGAAGGTAAATTTACCCCTTCTGCAAAAGCTTTAAATTTTGTGGCAGGAGTCTTTTTTATGACAGCAGCAATCCATCTTATTATCCGGTATCGGGTTGATAAACGTCTTGAAGATTTTTTATTTATAAATTTCTGCTTCCTTAATGCCTGGGCGGGTTTGTTATTCCAATTATCAGAACCGTGGAGTAAGAATTGGTGGCTCTGGCACTTTCTGCGTATAGCCGCATATAGCGTTATCTTTTCGTATATATTTACTATTTTCAAAGAGAGAGCAAAGGAACTGCGCAGAGTCAACAGGGCGCTTAGAGCCATCAGTGAATGTAATCAGTTAGTGATCCGTGCTACCGATGAGCCAAAACTCCTTAATGATATATGTCGTATTATTGTAGAAGTGGGGGGACTCCGTTTTTGCTGGGTAGGTTATACGGAGCATGATGAAGCAAAGACTGTAAAACCTGTTGCACAGGCAGGATATGAGGCAGGGTATCTGACGACAGCAAATATCACATGGGACAATACAGAAAGGGGGCGTGGTCCAGCCGGTACAGCCATCCGCACAGGCAACCCTTCAATTTTCAAAGACATTATAACTAATCCAGACTTTGCTCCTTGGCGGGACGATGCAATCAGACAGGGGTATGTTTCAGCTATTGGACTGCCTCTTATTGCTAATTCAACTACACTCGGTGCACTGACCATTTATGCATCAGGAAAAGATACTTTTGATTCAGAGGAAGTGAAGCTGTGGAGAGAATTAGCAGATGACCTCACTTATGGTGTCGTCACACTCCGTATAAAAACACAGCACAAACTGGCAGAAGAAGAATTAAGAAGTTACAAGGAATACCTTGAAGAGCTTGTCAGAAAGAGAACAAAAGAACTGGGGTATGCAAAACGTGAGGCAGAGGAAGCAAATAAAGCAAAGTCTGATTTTCTTGCAAATATGAGCCATGAACTCAGGACGCCTCTTAATTCTGTAATAGGTTTTTCAGAGGTTCTGCAGGATGAGTTGTACGGAGAGCTGAATAAAAAGCAGAAGGAATATATAGATGACATTCTTGTCAGTGGCAAACATCTTTTGAACCTCATTAATGACATACTGGATTTATCTAAGGTTGAAACAGGGAAGATGGAGCTTGAATTGAGTAGCTTTCCCGTGAGGGATGTCCTTAACACATCGCTGATGATGTTTAAGGAAAAGGCGATGAAACATGGCATAAATTTAAGCCTTGAGATAGAGACTGATGCAGACCTTGGAATAGAGGCAGATGAGAGGAAATTCAAGCAGATAATGTTCAATTTCCTGAGCAATGCAGTGAAGTTCACGCAGGATGGAGGCTCTGTGCATGTGCATGCACGGAGAGGGGTTAGGGGTCAGGGGTTAGCAAAGATGAACCAATCCCCAATCCCAGACGCTGATTTCATTGAAATCTCAGTCGCTGACACCGGTATAGGTATAAAGCCAGAAGACATGCCTAAACTTTTCAAGGAATTTTCACAGCTTGAATCGGCTTATACAAAAGAGCATGAAGGCACCGGGCTTGGACTTGCACTGACAAAAAAATTAGTTGAGCTTCACAGCGGGAAAATATGGGTTGAGAGCGAGTATGGAAAGGGAAGTAAATTTAGTTTTGTAATACCGAGATGGCAGGGGCAAGGAGCAAGCGGCAAATGAACAGAATATTAATTATAGATGATGATGAATCAGTAAGGAGTTCATTTACTGAAATTCTCCGTTCCCGCCAATTTAGTCCTATAACAGCTTCAAGCGGCAGAGAGGCTTTAGAGCTTTTAAAAAAAGAAGTGCCTGATGCGATTCTTCTGGACCTCAAGATGTCTGATATGGACGGTTTTGAGACGATGAAGGAAATAAAAAAGGTAGCTCCTAATGTGCCTGTTATTATAGTGACAGCATATGGTGATGTTCAAACAGCGGTGAAGGCTATTAACCTCGGGGCCTATGACTTTGTAGTTAAGCCCCCTGATTTTAATGTGCTTACAGTAACTTTAAAAAGGGCTGTTGAAAAAATAGAATTAACGAAAGCAGTTAATGAAGCTAACGGTAATTGGAGAGAAACATTAAAAAAACTGCAAGATGAAATCTCAGAACATAACCAAACAGAGGAAATGCTCAGAGAATCCGAACAGAGATTTAAAGTTATTTTTAATAATGCCGCGGACGGAATACTGTTAGCGGATATGGAAACGAAAATATTTCATTTTGCCAATCAAATGATCTGCCGGATGTTGGGTTATAGCCATGAAGAGCTTATGAATATGGGGGTTTTAGATATCCATCCCAAAGAAGACCTGCCATATGTCATAGAGCAATTCAATAAACAGGGAAGAAAAGAAATTAAATTGGCGCTGAACATTCCTGTAAAGAGAAAAGATGGGTCTATTTTTTATGCTGACATCAATGCCGTCCCTGTGACGTTTGGCAGGAAATCATATATGCTTGGTATTTTTAGAGACATCACAGAGCGCAAACAGTCTGAGGCTGAACTTCAAAAGGCCCTTGCGGCGGCAGAGGCTGCAAGCAAAATAAAATCTGAGTTTCTTGCAAATATGAGCCATGAGTTGACGACTCCTTTGAATTCTATCATAGGATTTTCGCAGGTCCTCCATGATGAATTGTACGGAAGACTGAATGAAAAACAAAAAGAGTATATATCCAACATCCTGACCAGTGGTGAGCATTTACTAAGCGTTATCAACGATGTGCTTGAATTATCAAAAGTGGTATCAGGTATCGCAGAGCTTAAAATAAGCAAATTCTTCCTGAAAGATGTTTTGAAATCATCTATGACAATGTTTTACAGAGAGGCAACAAAGCATAAAATAAAATTAAATCTTGAAATAGAGCCTGATGCTGACATAGAGATAGAGGCAGATTCAGCAAGATTGAACCAGATAATGTTTAACCTTTTAGACAATGCAGTGAAGTTCACGCCTAATGGAGGCTTGGTGCGCGTTGCTGCACGGCTGATAGAAGCCGCTAAAATAGGCAGTTATGAAGACGGGAAAATGCATAACCCTCAACTTCTTAATTTTTTCACTTCTCAACCCCCTGAGAGAAATTTCATAGAGATTTCTCTCAGGGACACAGGCGTCGGTATAAAGCCGGAGGACATGCCTAATCTCTTCAAGGAATTCACACAACTGGAGCCCCCCCTTACTAAAAAATACACAGGCACGGGTATTGGGCTGATATTAACAAAAAGACTTGTTGAGCTTCACGGCGGTATGATATGGGCTGAAAGTGAATGGGGTAAGGGAAGTGCTTTCAGATTTGTAATCCCATTCAAATACAGAGAGAAAGAGTCTTCTGAACAGATTATTGACCCTGCTACAAAACTGCTTACATGGGAACACTTCCTGACACACATTGAGAAGGTCATATCATTTCATAAAAGAAGTAACAAGAAGTTTGGATTGATGTACATTGAAACTGCCTATATATATGAGCAGGAAAAACAGCTATCCTTCGTTGGAGTACTGAAGAATATACTGCGAAAACATGAGATTCTATTACCAAGTAAGGATAGACGCTGTTATTACCTTGTTGTTTTTGATACTGAGAGGCAGGCGGTTGATAATGCTGTATTAAGGATAGCAGCAGGATTAAAAGAGACAGAATATACCCCTATTATAAAGATTGCGATTTATCCAGAAGACGGAGATGATATTAAGGTATTGTTAGAGGGATTAAAAAGTTAAACAGAATCAGTATTAACTATTAGGGAGACACTATGGCAAAAAAGATTCTTATAGTGGAAGATAACGAAAAAAATCGCAGGTTGCTGAGTGATATTTTGAGATATTACGACTATGAAATAATAGAGGCTAAGTATGGTGAGGACGGAATAAAAATGGCAAAGGCGCATAAACCTGATTTGATATTGATGGATATGCAGATGCCTGTTATGGATGGATTTACTGCAATGAGTATACTTAAAAAAGACCCTGAGACAAAGAACATAAAGATTATTGCAGTAACATCCTTTGCTATGGCAGGCGATAAAGAAAAGATTATGCAGGGAGGCGCCGATGATTATATATCAAAGCCTTTGGACACAAGGGAATTGCCGAAGAAAGTAAAAAAACTGTTGGAATAAGGAAGGTTTTATGTTTATACAAAGACCAAGAATCTTATGTGTTGACGATGAGCCTGCAAACTTAAAACTTCTTGAGGCTATTCTTGTACCGAGAGGTTATGACGTTATTATGGTGGAGAACGGCAGGGAGGCAATAGAGAAAATTAAAGAAAAGAATATAGCCATGGTGCTTTTAGATGTAATGATGCCGGAGATTGATGGTTTTGAGGTGTGTAAAATGATAAAAGAGAATGAAAGGTTCAGGAATATCCCTATTATTATGATTACAGCCTTGAGGTCCAAAGAAGACAGAGTTAAAGGGATTGCGGTAGGTGTAGAGGATTTTATATCAAAACCGTTTGACCAGGCAGAGGTTCTTGCCAGAATAAAGATGCTTCTCAAAATAAAAGACCTCAATGACAGGCTTAATTTTGCATATGCCAATGTTAACTACCTGACATGTTTGGGTGAGGAAATTATAAAGTCTTTTAACCCATTAGACTTTGATTTTATATCCTGCATTGACAGTATTATTCATCGGATTATACGACATGCAGATGAAATGATAGAAAAGCCGCAGGTAGTTATAGTCTATATTTCCAATAAAAGTTGTCACTGGTATAAGTATGAGTCCCTCTCTCAAAAATTAAACAGGACCTTGCTTGAATTTGATTTTGACTGTGGTCAATGTCTGCCTGAAAGGAGCAGTTCAAAAATAGTTTTTCATAATGAAACCAAACTTGTTAATTCAGAATTTAATTCTTTTATTGAAAAGCTTAAATCCATTAACATATCAGTTTCAAATATCGTTAGTTATATGAGTAATGAGTTTTGTATTTTTGCCCTTAATTATGGCAGAAATGTTACCGAATATGACGCATCGGTTTTAAACAGCCTTGTTATGCAGAGTTTGTTTCTAAAGTCTTTATCCACTCAGGTCAAAGAAACAGATGACGCCTTTGCATATACTGTCCAGACACTTGCCAGGGCAGCAGAAGTAAATGATGAGGATACCGGTAATCACATCGTTAGGATTGGCGAGTATTGTGCCCTGCTTGCAAAACACTTCGGCATGTCTGAAAAATTTGTGAATATAATAAAACTCCAGGCACAAATGCATGACGTAGGCAAGATTCATATCCCGCCGGAGATTTTGAGAAAGCCGGGCAAACTTATGCCTGAAGAATTTCTTAAGATGACGGACCATACAATTTACGGTGCAAAGATACTCGGAGACCATGTGAGACTTACCATGGCGAAAAATATAGCACTTTCTCATCATGAGAGATGGTTTGGAGGCGGTTATCCTTATGGCATAAGGGGTGAACAGATACCTGTTGAAGGCAGAATAGCAAGCATCGCAGACCAGTATGATGCCCTGAGAAATCAGCGGATATATAAACTTGCTTTTAACCATGAAACAACATATAGAATAATTACAGAAGGTGATGAAAGGACAATGCCCCACCATTTTGACCCGCAGGTACTTAAGGCATTCAAGGAAACAGCATCTCAATTTGAAGAGGTATATGAGAAGTTAAGGTGGTAAAAGATAAGTTTCATCCCAATGCTTTTTTTGTTTTAACTTATTTAGGCCTCATTAGATTTTATAAAATAGTTTTGTAAAATAGTTTTGTTGACCTGTTAAGCTGCAATCTCTATAATATCTAAAAGAATAAGAGACCCCGAGGAAACAAAATTTTTATACGATAATTATTAAAATGCGGTTAAACTATATCTTGAAAAAGATAAGAGAAGAAAGTGAAGATAAAAAGTAGTATGAGTGTCTGTTCAGAGAGGGGATTGTAATACTTATGCTTATTGTTCAGAAATACGGAGGCACATCGGTTGCGAATATTGACAGGATTAAGGCAGTCGCAGGGCGTGTTGTAAAGACTGCAAAAGAAGGCCACAAAGTGGCAGTGGTCGTCTCGGCAATGGCAGGCGAAACCGACAAACTGATAAACCTTGCGCATCAGACGGCATCAAGCCCCAGCGAAAGGGAAATGGACCTGCTCCTGTCTTCCGGCGAAAGAATCACCAGCGCCCTTACTGCAATGGCAATTGAGGAACTCGGACACAAAGCTATTGCGCTGACCGGCAGGCAGATGGGAATTGTAACCGACACGGTTCACACAAAGGCTAAGATAGAAAAAATTACAGCGGAAAAAGCCAAAAAGGCGCTTGATGAAGGCTATATCGTTGTTGTTGCGGGGTTTCAGGGCATAACTGAAAATGATGATGTAACCACGTTCGGAAGGGGAGGCTCGGACCTTTCGGCAGTTGCAATTGCCTCTGCGCTGAATGCCGACCTGTGTGAAATTTATACCGATGTTGACGGAGTCTATACAACAGACCCGAATATTGTTCCTGACGCAAAAAAACTTGATAAAATTTCCTTTGAAGAAATGCTTGAACTTGCAAGTTTAGGCGCTAAAGTGCTTCAGACAAGGTCTGTGGAATTTGCCATGAAATATGAAGTGCCTGTGGTTGTGAGGTCCAGCTTTAACGATAATCCCGGAACACTCGTTACCAAGGAGGATAAAGATATGGAGAAGGTAGTTGTAACAGGAATTGCTTATGATAAAAATCAGGATAAAATCACCATCATGAGCGTGCCTGACAGGCCCGGCATTGCCGCAAGGCTTTTTAAGGGAATAGCGGATAACAGCATAGTTGTTGACATGATTGTCCAGAACATAAGCAGCGATGGAAAGGCTACCGACATATCATTTACAGTGCCTAAGACTGACAGCAAAAAGGCATTTAAACTAACTAAAGATATAGCAAAGGAACTTGACGCAAAGGGCGTGAGCCTGAGGGATGACATTGCAAAAATATCTGTTGTCGGCGTCGGCATGAGGACTCATTCTGGTGTTGCGGCAGAGATGTTTGAGACCCTTGCAAAACACGGCGTCAATATAATGGCTATCAGCACCTCTGAGATAAAGGTCTCATGCCTGATTGACTTAAAATACACCGAGCTTGCGGTAAGGGTTCTGCATGAGGCCTTCGGGCTGGGGAAGAAATAAAGAGGGATTTTCAATAAGCAATGTGCTAAATTAAATACCGGATTATGAAACATATTGAAATATATGACACGACTTTGAGGGACGGGGCGCAGTCCGAGGACATCTCGTTCTCTGTTGAGGATAAATTAAGGATTGCTGGAAAGCTTGATGAACTCGGGGTTCATTATATTGAGGGCGGTTTTCCCGGCGCCAATCCGAGGGATGCGGAATTTTTCAGCAAGGTTCATAAATTAAAGCTCAGGGCGTCAAAGCTCGTCGCCTTCGGCTCCACGCATCATGCAGCGAACAGGGTGCAGAAGGACCAGAATATAAAATCACTGCTGAATGCCGGGACTCCGATTGTTACCATATTCGGCAAGACATGGGACTTTCATGTTAAAGAGGCTTTGAGGATTTCCCTGTCCCAGAATCTTGACTTAATCCACAATTCAGTCGCATATCTCAAAAAAAGAATACCGAAGGTATTTTTTGACGCAGAGCATTTTTTTGACGGCTACAAGGCAAATCCTGAATATGCCATTAAGGTTCTAAGAGCTGCTCGGGATGCAGGGGCAGACTGCCTTGTGCTCTGTGATACAAACGGCGGCGCACTCACCCATGAAGTTGAAAGAATTATCTCAAATCTTAAATCTCATCCCGATTTATTCGGGACAAATCTTAAGTTTGGCATTCATGCCCATAACGATGCCGACTGTGCGGTTGCCAATTCAATTGCCGCTGTTGAGCTTGGGGCTTCTCAGGTTCAGGGAACGATTAATGGTTTGGGTGAAAGGTGTGGAAATGCAAACCTTGTATCTGTTATCCCAAACTTAAAGTTAAAACTTAAGTATGATGTCATAACCAACAGCCAATTAAAGAAATTAAAGGAAGTTTCACGTTTTGTAACAGAGATAGCAAATATCAGGCATTTCAAGCGTCAGCCGTTTGTCGGGGACAGCGCCTTTGCCCACAAGGGCGGGGTTCATGTCAGCGCTGTTCTTCGGCACCCTGAGACATATGAACATGTACGGCCTGAACTTGTCGGTAATTATGAAAGGGTCCTTGTTTCAGACCTCGGCGGCAGGAGCAATATAATTAAAAAAATCAAGGAATTCAATCTAAAGGTTGACCCTGATTCCCCCAAAGTGGCACAGATAGTCAAGGAAATGAAAGAGCTTGAAAGCCAGGGTTTTCAGTTTGAAGGGGCCGAGGCTTCGCTTGAGCTTTTAATAAAAAAGACATTCGGACTTCACAGGAAATTTTTTGTCCTTGCCGGCTTCAGGCTTATTGTGGAGAAAAGAAAAGAGGGCGAAGATCCCTTGAGTGAAGCTACTATAATGCTGAAGGCGGGAGGGAAATTAGAGCATACTGCAGCCACCGGCAACGGACCTGTCAATGCGCTTGATAATGCGCTCAGAAAGGCGCTTGAGAAATTTTATCCGCAGCTTAAGCAGGTCAGGCTTATTGATTACAAGGTCAGGGTCTTAACAGCAGGCGCCGGCACAACGGCAAAAGTCAGGGTTCTTATTGAGTCCGGTGATGACAAGCACAAATGGGGCACAGTCGGCGTATCGGAAAATATCATTGAAGCCTCTTATCAGGCGCTTGTGGACAGCATTGAATATAAACTTCTGAGAGGATGACAAACATAAATAGTTGGTATTTTTTATTTATGTCATTCCGCACTTGATGCGGAATCCAGAGCCTCTGTGGACAATATCTGGATTCCTGCTTTCGCAGGAATGACACTACATTAATTTCATGATTGAAGAAACCGGCATTGTCATTTATACAGACGGCATGATGGCTAAGGTCAGCATTCAGAAAAAAGGGACCTGCGAGGGTTGTGCTGTGCGCGGTGTATGCGAGCCGTCTGAGTCAGGCATGGAAATAGAGGCGCTGAATCCTGTGCATGCAGCTGCCGGTCAGACAGTTAAGATTTCAATGAAACCGCAGGCATATCTCAGGGGGTCAATAATTGTTTATGGAATACCTTTAGCTGCCTTTATCGCAGGCGCTATTTTAGGGAAAAACATAGGCGAAGCATATCTTAATGTAATAAATTCTGACGCCTCGGCTGCAATTTTTGGTTTTATTTCTTTGCTCATAACTTTTATAATTATAAGATTCTGGAGCGTCAGGACAGAAACAAAACCGGAGTATAAGCCGGAGATAACGGCAGTGATCAGTGAACAGTAAAATAAAACCTAAATTGAGCGATTTTTTTAATGAAGACATAGAGCATTTTAATAAAATGTAATCACCTAACAAGTGTCATTCCCGCTTGTCGGGAATCCTTCTTACTGCAGGGAAAGATTCCGGGCAAGCCGGAATGACAAAAAAAGAATCGCCCAATATTAAGTACTAATAAACATACGGAGGGAGTTAATGGTAAATTTTGACATTGAGAAAATCAGGAATGTTGCAGTCATTGCTCACGCAGGTGCAGGCAAAACATCTTTAGTGGAGGCGGCGCTTTTTGATGCAAAGGCAACTGACAGGATAGGAACTATTGAGGACGGCACAACAATTACTGATTATGAGCCGGAGGAAATTCACAGGAAAATCACAATTTCATCAGCCACCGCATTCTGCGACTGGAAGGGTCACAGGATTAATATGATTGATACGCCTGGTTATATAAATTTTCTGGAAGACACAAAGTCGTGCCTCAGCGCTGTTGACGGCGCCGTGGTTATTGTAAGCGCGTTGTCCGGCGTTAAGGCTGAGACCGAAAAAATTTGGCAGTACGCCTGTAAATATGAGGTGCCGCGGCTGGTATTTATCAATAAAATGGACCGGGAAAACGCTAATTTCAGCATGGCATTAGGCGAGCTTGAAAAATCCTTCGGCTCTGCGCCGATTCCTCTGAATATCCCGATCGGTTCAGCAGAAGGGTTTGAAGGGGTTATTGACCTGATTGAAATGAAGGCTGTCAGGTTTCAAAACGGACAATCTTCAGTTTCTGACATCCCGGCTGAATTAAAAGACGAGGCAGAGGAGTACCGTAAAAAGCTTGTGGAAAAAATCGTTGAGTCCAACGATGCCATGCTTGAAAAATATCTTGAAGGCGCAGTGTTGTCAACAGATGAGATAATTAAAGGAATACGGGAAAGCTCCATAACAAGGCAGTTCATCCCTGTGGTCTGCGGCTCCGCAACAAAAAATATCGGCGTGCATAAACTCCTTGATATGATTCCGCTCTGCCTTCCTTCGCCTGCGGAAAAGGCAAATATTACCCCGATAAAAGGCAAAAACGCTAAAAACAGCGATGGGGTTATGAGAAAGCCTCTGGATACTGAGCCGTTTTCAGCGCAGGTTTTTAAGACCATTGCAGACCCTTTTGCCGGCAAACTTACTTTGTTCAGGGTTTTCTCAGGGGTGCTTAAGGCAGACTCAACTGTTTATAATTCAACGCGCGAAAGCAAGGAAAGGGTAGGGCACTTATTTTACCTGTCAGGCAAAAAACAGGTGCCTGCACAGAAAGTCGGACCCGGAGAAATTGCCGCAGTTGCCAAACTCAAGGACACTTTGACCGGCGATACCCTGAGCGATCCTGATAAGCCGGTGCTGTTTGAGCCGATAAAGTTTTCAGACCCGATGATTTCCTATGCAATTGCCCCCAAAAGCAGGGGTGACGAAGATAAAGTCGGCACAGGACTCCACAGGATGCTTGAGGAAGACCCGACGCTTAAATTTTTCCGCGACCCTGAAACAAAGGAAATGATCCTTTCAGGCATGGGGCAGATGCATCTTGAGATTACCCTTGAAAGATTAAAGAGGAAATTCGGCGTTGAAGTTTTGATGAAAACTCCCAAAATTCCCTACAAGGAAACTATCAAAGTATCTGCAAAGGCGCAGGGGAGATATAAAAAGCAGTCCGGTGGAAGGGGGCAGTACGGAGACTGCTGGATTGGGATAGAGCCTTTGCCTAAGGGTTCGGGGTTTGAATTTGTGGATAAAATAGTCGGGGGTGTAATTCCAAGGCAGTATATTCCGGCTGTTGAAAAGGGCATTATTGAAGCCATGCACGAAGGCATACTGGCGGGATTTCAGGTAGTGGACCTCAGGGCCACAGTCTATGACGGCTCATATCACACTGTTGATTCCTCTGAAATGGCATTTAAAATTGCCGGTTCAATGGCAATAAAAAAAGCCGCCCAGAGCGCAAGGCCGGTTCTTCTGGAGCCTATTCTTAAGGCTGAGATTATTACTCCTGACGAAGGACTCGGCGGTGTAATAGGGGATCTTAACGGCAGGCGTGGAAAGGTTCAGGGCGTTGAGCCTCAGGCAGGCGGCAACCAAAGAATTTCAGCGCTGGTCCCGATGGCGGAGATGCTGACATATGCAAACCAGCTTAATTCCCTGACCAGCGGCCGCGGCCTGTACACGGTAGAGTTTTCCCATTATGAAGAAGTCCCGTCCCACCTTACGCAGAAGATTATTGCCGAAAGGGCGGAGACCAAAAAAGAATAAGGGGGAATAATTTGACAGAGATAATTTCAACAATAGCATTGGCGCTGATATCGGTTATTATGATAGTGTTCTGGATACCTGCAATTCTGCAAATCAGGAAGACGGCAAAGGCGGTTGAGGATTTTCTTAAGACCACGCAGGAAAATCTGAATCCTCTTCTTTCAGAGATTAGAGAGGGCGCAGAACATATAAACAAGACTGTAGAGAGAATTGAGGAATCTGTAAAAAATGTGCAGCGTCTTACGTCAGCAGTAGGAGAGACGGGCGCAATGGTTGACGAGGTAAATAATTTAATCAAGCGCACCGGCTTATCCGTTACCGTTAAAACCGCAAGTCTTGGCATAGGCATAAAAACCGCCCTCGGTGTTTTAGCCAAAGGGCTTATTAAAAAACGTGATGCATAAAACCGTAACGGGTAATGCGTAACAGGCCGGTCGCCTGATTACACATTTACTTAAGAAAAGGAGGCAGGGGAAATGAGTGAAGAGAGAAGCTGTACGACAGGCAATGTGCTTTTAGCCTTTGTGCTTGGAGGTGTTGTCGGAGCAGGCGTTGCACTGCTTATGGCTCCGCAATCAGGCAGGGAAACGCGGCAGAAGATTAAAGACCTGGCCTCAGACGCCAAAGAAAAAGCAGCGGATTATGCAACTCATATAAAAGAGAAGGTTTCATCTGCCGTTGAACACGGCAAAGGATTTGTTGAGGAAAAGAAGTCCTTGATTGCCACTGCTATCGAAGCAGGCAAGGAGGCTTACGAAAAGGAAAAGGAAAAGCACGCGAAGTAGGTGTCAGTGATTAGTGTAGGTGTCTGTGAGTAATAACGGCAAACTGCGGACTAATGACTTTCTTTTAAAGTCTGTTTTGTGTTAAACAGGCTTTTTAAAAAGGAGGCGGGGTTATGCTTGTTGAATTCAGCATAGTGCCGGTAGGCTCAGGCAGCAGTATAGGCGGTCGGCTTGCAAAGGTATTAAAAATAGTTGACGAATGAGCGGAGACTGGGGAAAACATTAAAGAAATAATCCGGGAGATTTTTATTAATAATTTCATTGCATTTAAAGCGGAGTTGCAGCAATGAGCAAGGATGGTATTTTTTTTGCCGGTCTTGATGCCGGCTCAGTAAGCGTAAAATTAGTTGTTCTGGATGCCGAAGCTAAAATATTCCACACCGTTTATGAACGTCATAAAGGTCATCCCCTCACAGTTGCTCTCCAAGTATTAAAAAATTTTTTAGGCAACAACGGAAATGCTTCATCTCCTTCAATATCCATAACCGGTTCAGCAGGTAAACTCCTAGCTGATATCCTCGGCGTTAAACATATTAATGAAATAGTTGCTCAGTCATTATCTGTCAAGCAATTTCTTCCTTCAGTAAAGACAATATTTGAAATGGGGGGCGAGGACTCCAAACTTATAATACTGAACGACATGGGGATAGAAGATTTTTCAATAAATTCAGTCTGCGCCGCAGGGACGGGTTCTTTTCTTGAGCAACAGGCCGAGAGATTAAGATTGAGCCTCGAGGAATTTAGCGATCTTGCAGCAAAATCAAAATCTCCGCCGAGAATAGCCGGCAGGTGCAGCGTCTTTGCAAAGTCTGACATGATACATCTCCAGCAGATTGCCACACCGGTGGAGGACATTGTTGCAGGTCTGTGTTTTGCTGTAGTGCGGAATTTCAAGGGTTCTATAGTCAAAGGAAGAAAGGTCTTCCCTCAGGTATCGTTTCAAGGCGGTGTGGCTGCTAATTCAGGGATAGTCAGAGCATTTAGGGAAATATTTAATATTGATGAGATTATCATTCCCCAATATTTCGCTTTTATGGGCGCAATCGGAGCGGCATTAAAAGACATCAAAAGCAACACAAGAAATGCTTTTGACATAAAGAATCTTGAAGATCAAATAAATTCAATAAGGATATCGGGTAACGGCAGGGCTCCCTTGATTATTAAAGGAGATGATTTTTTTAGGAGACATTTACAAAATGCTGATTACGGAATTAAATCTGGAATCCAAAATTTAAAATCCGAAACCATTAATGCATATCTCGGCATAGACATCGGTTCAATCAGCACGAATTTAGCTGTTATAAATGAACAGGGAGGACTTCTTTCTAAAAGATACCTTATGACCGCCGGAAGGCCGATTGATGCAGTTATGCAGGGATTGAGAGAGGTCGGGGAAGAAATTGGAGATAAAGTGGAAATTCTGGGAGTTGGCACGACAGGCTCGGGGAGATATATGATTGCAGATTTTGTCGGTGCGGATGTTGTAAAGAACGAAATTACTGCACAGGCACGAGCAGCCATTTTTATTGACAAGGACGTGGATACTGTTTTTGAAATCGGGGGGCAGGATTCCAAATATATTTCTATAGAAAACGGCGTTGTGGTTGACTTTGAAATGAATAAGGCATGTGCCGCCGGCACAGGTTCATTTCTTGAAGAGCAGGCGGAAAAGCTTAATATATCCATTAAAGAGGAATTTACGAACAGTGCATTTTCATCACAACATCCGTGCAACCTCGGTGAAAGATGTACCGTCTTTATGGAAAATTCCCTTCTGGCGAATCTTCAGCAGGGTGTTAAGAAAGACGACTTGCTTGCAGGCTTGGCATATTCAATTGTAGAAAACTATATAAACAGGGTGGTCTCCGGCAAAAAAATAGGCAAAAACATATTTTTTCAGGGAGGTACGGCGTTCAATAAATCGGTGGTTGCAGCATTTGAAAAATTTACCGGGCAAAGGATTACTGTTCCGCCGAATCATGACGTCACCGGCGCAATAGGTATGGCGCTTATTGTAAGAGATGACATCAATTCAAAGACATCTTATAAAACATCTTTTAAAGGATTTGGGCTGTCAAACCGTTCTTATTCTACGTCATCATTTAAATGTAAGGGCTGTTCAAATGTTTGTGATATAAATAAAGTCAGTGTGGAAAGTGAAAAAGGGCTTTTATTTTACGGCGGCAGATGTGAGAAATATGATATAAGAAAGAAAGGGAAGGCAAGCATAGAAGATCTTTTTGCATTCAGGGAAGAATTGCTCTGGAAGGAATATACAAAGAAATCGGAATCAAATTCTGAAAATACTAAAAAAATCGGAATCCCTTATATATTTTTTTTTCAGGACTACCTGCCTTTCTGGACGGCGCTTCTTTATGAACTTGGTTTTGATATTACTATTTCCCCGAAGACAAACAGGCAGATTGTAAACCTCGGCGCAGAAACGGTTCTTTCAGAGACCTGCTTTCCAGTCAAAGTGGCTCATGGTCATATAAAGTATCTTATGGAAAATGATGTCGTAAATATTCTCTTGCCGTCTTTCGTGAGCCTGAAAGACAATAACAGATATTTTGATAAAGAGTCTCCGTGTCCGTACACGCAGACAATCCCATATTTAGCGAAAGCCGCATTCAGCGATGTAAATATATTGAGTCCCATAATTGATTTTAGACGCGGCGATGATTTTATTGTCCGTGAGATTAAGAAAGGTTTAAAACAATTTAACTTGTCTTCCGGAAAGGTTAAAAAAGCCTTGAACAAGGCAAAGGAAAAACAAAGTGAATTCCAAAGAGAGATTCAGGAAAAAGGGAGAAGCATACTCTCGTCTTTAAGAGAGAGAACCATTGTTATTATAGGAAGGGCATATAATTCTTTTGACAGCGGAGTAAACCTGCAGATCCCGCAGAAGCTTGCATCCCTTAATGTTCTGGCTATTCCAATGGATTTTCTACCCCTTGACTCGATGGATATATCAGATAGATGGCCCCAGATGTATTGGAAAAGCGGCAAGCGGATTATCCAGTCCGCAAGAATTGTGAGAGACAATCCGATGCTGTATCCTATTTATATCAGTAATTTCAACTGCGGGCCCGATTCATTTATTTTTGAATATTTCAAGGAGGAGATTGGCAAAAAACCGTTTCTCTTTTTGGAGATAGACGAGCACAGCGCCGATGCAGGCGCGATCACCAGGTGTGAGGCGTTTTTAGACAGCATCGGCGGCCGTCAGTCAAAAAAACAGTCAATAGTCAATAGTAATTTATCATTGAATACATCTCTCGGTGCGCCGTTAATTTCTTCTCATGTCGCGCGTTATACATCAAGCGTTACGCTTCGCAGAGCGAGAACTATCTATATTCCCATGATGTCCGATCATGCCTATGGATTGGCCGCCGCATTTGAGCACTCGGGCATATCTGCCGAAGTATTGCCGGCGCCTGACAGAGAGACTGCGGAAATTGGAAGGAGGCATATCTCCGGGAAACAATGTTATCCTTGCGTGCTGACCATAGGCGAGATGTTGAAAAAGGCATATTCAAGTGGTTCAACTTCAGACAGATTAAGTTTTTTCATGCCTGGCGGCACCGGACCCTGCAGGTTCGGACAGTACAATATATTCCAAAGGTTAGTACTGGAACGTCTCGGTCTTGATAACGTGCAGGTTTATTCCCCGGTTCAGGACAGGACTTTTTACAAGGACCTTGGAATAACCGGAGAGGATTTTGTCAAAAGGGCATGGGAGGGTATCGTATGCATAGAACTGCTTACGAAATGTCTTCATGAGACAAGACCCTATGAGAAGGAAAAGGGAATAAGCGATTATATCTATGATAAGAACCTGAAAAGATTATACAATGCATTGAGAACCAGAAACGGCAATGTAGAAGTGATGCTTAATGATATGAGGAAAGATTTTGATTCTATTCCGCGATTACACGGGAAAAAACCGCTCATAGGCATAATCGGCGAGATATTCGTAAGGTCCAATAAGTTCACTAATGAAAGTCTAATTGACAAAATAGAGGCCCTTGGCGGAGAAGTATGGCTATCTCCGCCGGAAGAATGGATCTATTACGTCAATTATATCGGGTTAAAACACGCAGTGATAAAAAATGATTTCCCGTCAATTGTAAGATTATTTTTAAAGAATCGTTTCCAAAATAAAACAGAGCACAGATACGGCGGCATATTCAAAGATTGTCTGAAGACTAATCGCGAGCCTTCAACAAGGCAGATTCTAAAAAAAGCCAACCCGTACATTCATGATTCATTTGAAGGAGAAACGATTTTAAGCATAGGCAAGGCTATTGACTTGATTGAGAAGGGAGCATCGGGAATCGTAAATGCGATGCCTTTCGGCTGCATGCCGGGGACAATTGTGACCGCTCTTCTAAGAGCAATTAGTAAAGATTATAATATTCCGTCCATAAGTGTACCTTACGACGGGACAGAATCAATAACTACCGCAATTCAGCTTGAGGCGTTCATGCATCAGACAAAGGAATACAGCAAGATAAATTCTGAATCTTGAATAATGATTAAATATTTGATTGGTTGTCATCCCCTGACACTACTGGAGTTGCAAATAGAGTTTTTCAGGTATCTATGCCTTTGTCTTGCATCTTGCATCCCGAATTTTGTATTATGTATCATTCTGTATTAAATTTTCAATACCCCATAGTCTTTGCTTTGGGGTATCCTTATACTTCCCTCCCCCTTGACGGGGGAGGGTGAGGGTGGGGGTGATTAAGATGCTTTTTTCACCCTCCCCTTCATCCCCTCCCGTCAAGAGAGGGGAGACTTTAGGATACCCCGCCGTCTCTGCGGCGGGGAGGTTCATTAAAAAAGGAGGCGATGTAATGGGCAGCGTTGTAAAGTGGCGGAAGAAAAAGATGAGCAAACATAAACATAAAAAACTCCTCAAAAAGACTAAGCACCAGAGGAATAAATAATCATCATAGATATAGACGGAAACCTAATAAAATGTGTGAGGCGGTCAATCTTCAGAGGTGATTCAGCCGCTCATTAGAGAGCCATAAAAGCATAAATTTTTAATGCTTGACATCTCAAAAGGCAATGTCTTATACTTTTTGAGTTTTATATAACTAATCAAGGGGGAAGGTATAATTATGAAGAGGTTGTTTAATTATAGGACAAAATTATTACTTCTTACTGCAGGTATTTTTACTTTGGCAATTGCAGGGTTTTTGCTGATAAGCTGCGGCGCAGGCCCGCAGACTAAGGTGACCCTGCCGAATGCAGGTGCTTATGCCATTAATTTCAGCCCGGTGCTGCAGGATGATTTTGGGCCTGATGGTGCAGACGCTGGAACAGATCATGATCCGGGCGCTGATGGGTCTCTTGATTATGCTAAACGATATTATATAAGCCTTGCTAACAGTGTATCCAGTATGGTTAACAGAGAATTTACAATAGAAGCATGGGTGAAGAAGATTCCAATGATTGACCCATCAACAGGAGCCCCTATATCTCTGTCAGGCAGTATCTTTACGCGCTTTGGTTGTCAGACCGGCGCCGGTATTACTTTAGGTTTAATAGGTGATGTCCCAAGTTTTCAGATTAGCAATGATACTAATAGTGCCCCAGACTGTCTAACCGCGGATGGGGGCACAGCCGCCGGTTTGGTAAACACCGGAGCTGCGGTTGCTGACAATATATGGACGCATATTGCAGGCGTGTTTGTTAATGAAATTCATACCCATGCTGCCTGCACTGATGCCAGCGGAGGCGAG
>JACRGX010000038.1 GCA_016212185.1 Nitrospirota bacterium | reverse complement strand
CTGTGAAATCATATTCCCAGAGCCCATGACCGGGATTGAACCGGTGACCTCATCCTTACCAAGGATGTGCTCTGCCAACTGAGCTACATGGGCAATAACTAAGTTATCAGTTGACAGTTGTCAGTTAACAGTTGTCAGTTTGAGTTCTGTCATCTGTCAACGGTCAACTGTTTACTACCGTTCAAGAGCGGGAAACGGGATTCGAACCCGCGACCCTCAGCTTGGAAGGCTGACGCTCTACCACTGAGCTACTCCCGCAAAAACTATAGTTAAGAGTAAAAAGTTATAAGTTAAAAATTAAAAGTAATTATTTCCGTAACTCTTAACTCTTCTTAACTTTTTTCAGCGAAATTTGCTCTGCAAATTTCGCTGGTGGAGAGGGGAGGATTCGAACCTCCGTAGGCATCGCCGGCAGATTTACAGTCTGCTCCCTTTGGCCACTCGGGTACCTCTCCTTCCCGGTTTAGTTAACAATTATTAGTTAAAAGTTATTAGTTTTTGTTTCCTTCACTCTTAACTTTCAATTCTTAACTGCTGTTATAACATGGAGCCGATGAAGGGATTCGAACCCCCGACCCGCTGATTACAAATCAGCTGCTCTACCAACTGAGCTACATCGGCGTTAACTACAGTTGTTAGTGAAAAATAAACGGTGAATAGTGTTTCTACTGAATACTATTCACTAATGACTATTCACTGTCATTACCTGGAATTTGCCTTGTACTTTGAGGAGATAAGCAATACAATAAAAAAGCATATATTTCCCCGTCATGCCGGTGACTAAAAACAGTTTTCCCCGCACGTTTATATTTTTTCGGTAAAAACAGAGACTTTTAAAACTATAAATTATAGTAAAAAAATATATTTTTAGTCAAGTAGTATAACAATAATGATGCATTTTTTACAACTTTTTTAATTTGGCAGGGTTTTTGCTATCTTGTGCGTTGCCTTAATGCTTCAAAAACAATCAATGCAGAGGCAACAGAGACATTCAATGAGGAAACCCTTCCCTTGAGGGGGATTCTAAGGAGATAATCACAGTGCTCCCTGACAGTTTTTCTTAAGCCTGAGCCTTCAGAACCCAGTACAATTGCAACAGGGCCCCTGAGATCAGTATCCCATAGTGTTTCTTTGGCCTGCATGTCAGCCCCGTATATCCAAACTCCGGTTTTTTTCAGGAGGTCAATGGCATGTTTGATATTGGATACCTGAGCTACCGGCATGTATTCTACCGCACCGGCGGATGATTTGTAAACAGCAGGGCTTAGCCCTGCTGCCCTGTGTGATTGGATGATAATACCGTGAACCCCGGCAGTCTCGGCTGTTCTTAAGATTGCGCCTAAGTTTTGCGGGTCTTCTATGCAGTCCATGATTAAAAAAAATGCAGGCTCGTTTCTCTCTGAAGGTATCTTTAACAACTCGCCGAGCTCAACATATCCCTTTTGCGAAATCCTTGCCGCAACCCCCTGATGTCCCTTTGGGAATGTCTTATTAAAAAAATCCTCGTTTTCAATTGTTACGTGTATTCCAGTTTTTTCCGCCGCCTGAATTATTTCAGGGACAGTCCTGTGCCTGCCTGATGAGATATGGATGGATTTAATCCTGCCGCCGGCTTTTAAGGCCTCAAGCACGGGGTTAATGCCGTAAATCCAGTCGTCTGTTGATTGTTTCATGGAAATTTCATTTAAGTTTTAAACTTGATTATTCCCTGTAACTTGCTACAGGGTTGCCTTATTTCTGTCATTCTGGCTTGTCCAGAATCTTTCTTATGATTCCGAACCACGTCTGCCGGTTTAAGGGATAATGGAAAAGATTGTCTGATAATTAGCGGGTTAAGTATTCTTGCAATGACTTTTTTATTTTGTCAAAGTCACCAAGGTTGTTCTTCAATATGTTATAAACCTCTGCATTATCAGTTTTCCAGTATAAGTGAACAATAAGATTTCTGAATTTTGCCATCTTCTCAAGACTTTTTATAAAATCAGCATTAAGGGTAAGCTCTTTCCCTGCGATCCTGAGGATATCCCCATAGTCCTCCGGTTTCCCAAGCCTTTTCTGTGCGATGATGTGATTGCAGAGGTCAATAAGAGATTCAACAGCTACTATCAAGTTATATTTTGCGGAGTCATAATATTTTGAGTCAGAAAGAAATTCATCCTGTGAAAGCGAGGATAAGACATTCAACTTTCCAACAGCCTGCTCCATTTCAGTAAGGAGCCTCGTTACAACTTCAGGATTAATCGGTGTCATCTATCTTCCCAACGCAATCTTTTGATAGTAGAAATCAGCATGGGGTTTAAAGTCAAAGTAGAGATTCCTCGTCATTACCTCAAAAGAAACCCTTTTGGCTTCATCTTTTGAGTAGATGAGGTCCCCTGAGGTAATTACTGAAAAACGAAACGAAAGAGGGGCGGTGTTAAGTACCCTGCAGTCAACGGTGTAGCCTTTTAATTCCCTCTCAAGATTAACCCCAAGCTCAAGCTGACAGTCAATGGTATTTTCTTTTACGGCAAATGACTCTTCAAGATAGACAGCGACATCTATATCGTTAAACTCTCCTGATTCGTTAAATGAGCCGTAGATATACGCAAAAGAAACCTCTTCATCCTTCCTGAAATAGCCGGCAATCCTTTCAATGAGTTCATAGCGCGTTTCTTTATTAACAATGTATTTTTTTGCCGCCTGCATGATACTGCCATCTTAACAAACACATAGGATTTTATCAACCGGACTTTGTTTTATCTCTGCCCTGTTCTCACAACCGCCTTTTCCTCAAAAAACTCAGATGCCTGTGTTGCTTTATCCCCTGTCTTTTCTTTAAATGTAATCCCCCTTGTCTTGTCTCCCACATCCGATGCCTTTGTCTTTATCTGATAAACCCCGCCCTCTGATTTGAGATTTAGCTCACCCAAAGGGGATGTGCTTGCATAGATTACCACATTTTCCTCACCGAACGGCGAGCTTACCTCAAGGTCAAACTTGTCATTTCCCGAAGGGATTTCATAAATTACCCCGCCGTTAAAATAATTATCCTTTCTGTATGGATTTGGAAGCAATTGCAGTAATTCACCGCCTGCGTCTTTGTATAAAACGCGTGCATAAAAAGGCTTATTGCCTTTGACATAGACCTTTACCATCTCACCTTTTTTATATTCCTTTTTGTCTGTCCAAAGCTGAATACTTAACGGCGCAGACGGGTCATCGTCAGATTGTATATTTTTGGCAACCTTTTCCATTGCCTTTTCATCAGGAATAACCTCTGCCTTAATTCTAATTTTAAAACAGTCTCCTGCAGAAGCGTCTTTGTACCATTCCTTTTTAATCTCCTGAATTACCTTCACAGACGCCCTTAAATAAGCTTCAATCAAATCCTTCTGAAGCTCAAAATCTTTGACCTGCGTTTCGCTCTTGATATAAGTTGCGGCATATTCAACTGCATTCCTCTTTGCATCAGCCATTGCTGTCTGCTCGGTTTGCTTCCTTGACTTGTCTTCGCCCATGCATGAATAGCCCTCGGATTCAGTGATAGTGGACTGCGCGGCGTAGAGATTTGCAGTTAAAACCAGGGTCAAAAATAATGTGAGAAATACTTTTTTCATGATTCCTCCTTAATCAGATATTCGTAAAAAGAGAAAAAGCAAAAATCAAAATTCGGCAAGATATCTTCATTGTTTTGGCATGGTAAGTATTACATCGCCCTCGCCAATCAGTTCAGGAATCTGCGGGCGGCCGAGTGACTTTGCAGAGACATCCCGTACCTCTGCCCTTGTCCAGTCAAATGCCTCTTTCAGGCTGATAAGACCGTCTTTGTTTGCATCAACTCCTTTTTCGCCGGCAAGCGCCTTGACAAAATAGTAGGTAAAAAGCCCACGTTTTTCCTTTGAAAAGTCATTGGCAAAGTTGTCGCTGCTTGTGGCTGTCACCCACCAGGAATTCTCGCCTGTATCCTGAACAGCCTTAAATCCCTTTGGCACTATTGTTATTCCTTTAATGTTCTTTGCCATAAGGCTTCTGCCTTCTTTGCCGGTAAAACAGGCATCAAGAATCACAATCCAGTTGCCTCTGGTATTGGAGAGCATTTCTTTCAGGGTGGACAGTCTTATGCCTGTAAATTCAAGACTGCTTTCTCTGGCATCATAGGGGACAAGTGCGGCATCTATGACATTGCCGTCTTTGACTACAGGCGCTCCATGACCTGAAAAATAGAGAATGGCCGTTTCAGAGGATTCTGTAGTCGCCATCTTTAATTTGAGAATTGCGTCTGTAATATCACTGCGTGTTGCCTGTTCATTGGAAAGGGATGTGATATTTTCCTGCGGGATGCCTACTGACTGTGCAAATGATGAAAAATACCGGGCATCAGATGCGGCATTTTCAACCTGCGGGATGGAGGCATCCCTGAAATTTCCTACGCCCACTGACAGCACTCTTGTTATACGGGGTGCACGCCAGAGGGTGGAGACAGGGATTTGAGATGAAATATCAGATAATTTATTAATTTTTTGATCCATTTGGGAGAGAGTTAAACGAAGAATCCCAAATTTTTCCAGATCCCAACGAGAATTAAGTTGTATCTCACGAGTTAAGTAACCTTCTTTTTCTATCCGAATAGTTTTGGGAGAAGAAATGGGTTTTGTGATTGAGAGCACTTGGGCGGTGTATGCCATGACTGAGCATGGTGACATGCAAACATAATTTCCATCTGCATAGACACGTGCTCCTTCTGGTGTTGTAATAACACGGATTTTGTAGTCTCCACCATGAAACCAACCGACAGTTGCATCTTTGCCATATGGAGATGTTGCACAGCCTGTAATAATTAAAAAATTAAAAATTAACAGAAAATATTTGCATACTTTTAATAGCATTTTCCCCTCCATTTCTGTGGCTCAAGTTTACAACTTGAACCCAAACATTTCAATTCCAAAATTAAGGTTTAATGCACAAAAGATTCTTAATGACCTTCCAAAATATCCGAGCGCCTCCTGATACTTGCCGTTTTTTTGTGCCTCTTGCCCTTCCTGATAAAGTTTCAATGCCTCATCCTCTGACTGGGCAAAGGCAGTTCCCGCAAGGACTATCGCAAATATGACAAGGAAAAGGAGAGTGATTTTTTTATCAGAGATGGTTGTCATGGGATTTATTTTATTGCGGGTTTAAGTTTATAACTTGAATCCGCATGGGAACACTTTTGCCTTTCGGCTGTCATTCCCGCTTGTCGGGAATCCTTCTTAAGAAAGATGCCGGACAAGCCGGCATGACAAACCTATAAATGACGAAATCTTTATAACAACCCCTCTATGCCCGTATTTTCAACACACCCCTAACCCCTCTTTATAGAGGGGAATTTGTTGGGAATTTTTATAGATAATACAACGCTGGGCGCCCGCTATCAAGGTATTTTTCACATTAAGGAGAGAACTAAATCTGATGACATTGTCTGCTATTTCCATTGCAGAAGTTCTATGGTTTTATACTGTGTTGTTTTAAAACTTTTCTGATTATCTTACGAACTTTATTGGCAGTCTCTACAGCTTTAACGGCGTCTTTTTTAGTTACTTTATCTTTTCCGGGATAACGGGCGGTAATTGCATAGGGGGTTAAATCCTCAGCTTCGTGCAAATCTTTTGCCCAGTCGGCATAGGAAGAACATAACTCCAGCAACAGGGATATGTTATGCGTATAAGGGAAATCCACATTTTTAATTGTCAGAAAAGCCTTTAAATATTTCTCCGCACACTGCTGTGCATGAAAAGCAACCAGTTTATATGGGCACGAACTTGAGAGCTTAAATGCATGTTTTGCCAGCCGCAAATCTTCTTCGGCATGTCCAATCCATTCTCTTGCAATTTCATTTACTTTTTTGTTTATGTTCATAGAGAGGTTTTCCCTCCTTCCATGCATAACGGGCTATTGTGCCTGAGATTTCTTTTTCAATCTCAAATTCCCCCGGACTTAGCACAACAATATCCCTTGCCAATTTTAAACCCTTCAGCACTCTATCCATTTCAAGCATTAAGGTCCGTCGCCTTTTCCTTAGAGGACATATCACTAAAAGGTCAATATCACTTTTATCATCAGCGGTGCCCCTCGCATATGAGCCAAAAAGGATAATACGCTGAGGATTGAACTGAGCAGATATCTTTGCAACAGCTTTTTTAATGAGTTCTTTATTTATCATATATTTTTTTCAAACTTCCTTTTCTAAATTGTATCCAAAAAATTAAGCTTATTTTTAGTTTCATTATATCATAAACCATTATTATATCCAGCACTTCTGCGGATAGTGCTTCAGCACCTCATCCTCTGACTGGGCAAAGGCAGTTCCCGCAAGTCCTATCGCAAACATGACAAGGAAAAGGAAAGTGATTTTTTTAGCGGGAATGGCGGTCATGGGATTTATTTTACATTATATAATATTGGAAAGGACTGGATTCCCCGATTAAATCGGGGAATGACGGATTTCAAGGTTTTTTTATAACAACCCCCTGAATCCCCCTTTGTTAAGGGGGAATTTTTGAATAGATAATACAACGCAGGGCGCCTTCAATCAAGGTAATTTTCACACATTTTACGGTATATGCCGGCTGTGCCTGAAATCTACATGGAAGAATTTAAAGCAAGCCGCTGACCTTAATCGGACATTTACACTAACGCAACTTCCGGTTTAATCAGTCTTGATTTGGCAGGTTTTAATCCTTTTACTCTGACGTAAACAACCGGCTGGCGCGCCTCTCTCTGTTTATCAGCAATTCGTCTACACCATTTGTTATAATCCTCGTCTCCTTCAACCTGCAAAACAATCTGGGCGTTTTTGGGGATTTTTTCGGCAAACTCAGGATGCTCCGTAACATAACGGTCAAATTCTGTGACTAATATCGCATGTTTTTTTTCTAAAATATTTGTAACTCCCATTTGCTCTATTTTACTCTAATTCAATAGAATTATAAAATATAACAGTACTTACTATGTTTGGGCAAAGGCAGTTCCCGCCAGGCCTATCGCAAATATGACAAGGAAAAGGAAAGTGATTTTTTTAACGGAGATAGTTGTCATGGGATTTATTCTTTTTAGAAAATCAGAAAACTCTGGATTCCGGCTTACGACCTGCCGGAATGACAGTGTTAAAAGCATTTTCAGGTCAATGACGAAATCTTTACAACAACCCCCTGTTTCCCCCTTTGTTAAGGGGGAATATAACAACCCCCTCCGCCCCCTTTTCTAAGGGGGAATTTTTATAGATAATACAACGCTGGGCGCCTTCTATCAAGGTATTTTTTACATTAAGGAGAGAACTAAATCTGATGACATTGGCTGTCATTTTCATTGCAGGAGTTCTATGGTTTTATACCCTGTTGTTTTAAAACCTTTCTGATTATCCTATGAACTATTGAAGTTTCTCAAGCTTTTTTACAGACATGACTTTCTCAAAACCTTTATTTTTTAAGCCATCAAAAAGTTTTTTGTCTCCGGTAAGAAAATAAGCATCAAGAAATATTGAGAGGGCTATAAATGGAGTATCTTTTTCATCAATATCTTTACATAACTCCGCAGGAGTGTCTTAAATCGGTTATCAGCGCTCAGAAGGGCAGAAAAAAGGATATTACTATCTACGTCTATTACTATTTTCATCAATAAATTTTTTCTTATTCTTTTTCCACCATTTCTCTTTTATTTCTTCAGAAAGCCTGAATATTTCTTTTTCCTTTGCTCTGCTTTTTCTTGCAATCTTAAGGGTTGACAGAAAAGAAAGTATATCATTGTCAATTTCTCCCAAAGATAATTCAAACAATACCTTATTGCCTTTTAATGTTGTTTGCATCTCAACCTCCTCTGAAAATATTATAGCATTTCAGGAAACTTTATTGTGTAATTTTAAAGCCATTTGATTTTACAAGTAGGGGTTGTTTTTCAATGGGTAAACAGTCAGCATTAATTTAAGCTGCCATATGTTGAATGGGGTTAACTTCCACTATCCTCTGCCTTTGTTCCCTGCCCATTCAATTATCGCCTTAACCATTGCCTCAATTGTCGCCTCTTTCGGCATGATGTCAATTTTCAGACCTGCTTTTTGAACCGCCTTTGCGGTTACGGGACCAATTACCGCTATTGCAATGCCTTCTAAAAGCCCGTGAGCCTCATCGCCCATTATCTCCATGAAATTTTTAAAGGTTCCCGCGCTGGTAAATGTCGCTATTGAGATCTTCCCTTCTTTTAAAAATCTTCTCAGCCTTTTTCCATGCACTTCAGGCTTTACTGCTCTGTATGCAGTAACAACATCTATCTCACCGCCAAGTCCCCTAACCTTTTCCGGAAAAATTTCCCGCGCAACTTCTGCCCGCGGCAGGAGAAAACGCACTCCCTTTAATAGTTTGGAGTTTGGAGTTCGGAGTTCGGAAGCTGAGTCCTTGTCACTTTGAACGCTTGAACGCTTGAACGCTTGAACTGATTTAATAATTCCTTCCGCATTGAACTCTTCAGGCACTAAATCCACCCTTATCCCGAACTTATTGATCGCTTCTGCTGTTTTTGCGCCTATGGCGCAGATTTTCACTCCCTTTAAATCACGGATGTCTTTGTTCAGTTCAAAAAGCCGACGGAATAAAAATTTAACTGCGTTTGCGCTTGTGAATATTAACCAGTTGTATGAGTCTATCTTTGCAACAGCCTTGTCAAGTTTGCCCCAATCTTTGGGCGGCACGATTTCAACAGTGGAAAACTCCATTATTTCAGCGCCTAATTCTTCCAACTGCTCAAAACCGCCTGAGTGTTCTCTTGTGACGAGAACTCTATGCCCGAACATCGGTTTTTTTTCATACCATTTAAGCTTATCCCTAAGATTCACAACATCGCCTACGACCATTACTGCCGGAGGTTTTATATCCTCCGCTTTGATTAGTCCGGCAATATTCTTCAAATTGCCCGTGATAGTTGTCTGCTCGGGTCTTGTGCCCCACCTTATAACAGCAACCGGAGTATCGGGGCTTCTGCCGTTTTCAATAAGCCTACGGCATGCAGTGCTGATATTCTTTACGGTCATGAGAAAGACTATGGTTCCTACGCCTGTTGCGAGATTTGCCCAGTTGATTGAGCTTTCCACTTTTGATGCGTCTTCATAGCCGGGGACAACTGCAAAAGATGAGGAATAAAGACGGTGGGTCAGGGGAATTCCTGCATAAGCAGGCGCGGCAACTGCAGAGCTTACACCAGGAACAATTTCAAATTCAATATTATTTTTTGAGAGTGTCTCCGCCTCTTCGCCGCCTCTGCCGAATACAAACGGGTCGCCCCCTTTTAAACGGCAAATGACCTTGCCCTGTTTTGCCTTATCAACAAGTATCTGATTTATCTGCTCCTGCGTGAGGGTGTGCTGTCCGCCGCGTTTTCCCGCATAGATAAACTCAGCATCGTGGTTTATGTAATTCAGTATCTGGGCATTGAGGTGAAAGTCATATACGACTACCCCTGCTTTTTGAAGGCATTTAACCCCTTTTACCGTAAAGAGCCCGATGTCGCCGGGGCCGGCGCCTACTATGTAAACTTTACCCGGCACACTATTTACTTGTTTATCATTTCCCTGAGTTCTTTGCCGACTTTAAAAAAGGGAACTTTTTTTGGCTGGACTTCTACGAACTCGCCGGTCTTAGGGTTTCTTGCCTTTCTGAACTTTCTGTGACGAAGCCTGAAATTGCCAAATCCCCGCACCTCAACCTTATCGCCTTTGGCAAGGGCTTCTTTTATGCTTTCAAATACAGTTTCTATCACGACTTCCGTCTGTTTTTTTGTCAGATTGAGGTCTTTGACCTTTTCTGCTATTTTTTCAATCAGGACTGATTTTGTCATAATTCCCCCTTTTATTTAAGTGAATATAAGTAAAGATAGTGAATAGTCGTTAGTGAAAAGTATTTAGTAAAAAACTGTTCACCGTTCACTGTTTACTGTTTTATGGCGCAAACATATAATTTATTCTGACTGTCGGGACAGCGTCCTTCACCTTTATCAGTTCTTTTAATGAACTGTCCGCTATCATGTTTAAAAAACTGAATTTCTCTTTTTTCGTGACAACCTTGGGTTTGCCTTTTATTCCGCTGAGTTTTGCCGCAAGATTGATTGCATCCTCAAGATTTCCAAGTTCATCGGCAAGACCGATGGCCTTGGCATTTTTCCCGGTGAATATCCTTCCGTCGGCAAGTTCTTTAATATCTTTAACTTTCATGTTTCTGCCGTCGGCAACTGCATTGATAAACTGCTCGTGGACATCGTCCAGCACATTCTGAAGAAGTTTTCTCTCTTCAGGCAGCATGGTCCTGAAGGCCGAGGCCATATCTTTGTGCCTGCCGCTTTTTATCACCTCGGTCTTTACGCCGATTTTATTCATAAGTCCTTCAAAGTTCGGCAGTTCCATTATTACGCCGATGGACCCTGTAAGCGTTCCGGGATTAGCGACTATTTTGTCTGCCGGACATGAAATATAGTAACCGCCTGATGCTGCCACAGAGCCCATTGAAACAACCACTTTTTTCTTTTGCTTTACTTTTTTAATCTCTTCATATATCTCCTGCGACGGGGCCACCCCTCCGCCCGGGGAGTCAACGCGCAGGACAATGGCCTTTATTGAAGGGTCGTCAGAGTATTCCTTCAATTCTTCTATTGCATTCCGTGAGTCCATAATTACGCCTTCTACCCTTATCAGAGCGACATGCTCGCCTAACGGCACTTTGTGTGTCAACGCCAGTATCAGGCTCAACAGCGCAATGAGCACAGCAAAGAGGGAGAAAAAGATTATAGTTTTTTTCATGTTAACTTCCTGTTGCTTCTTCGGTTGCCTGGCTGCCGGCAGCTTCCATCAGTCCAAGAGACATTCTTTCTTTTTCTGCGTCAATGCTGATAACAGTAGCTTCTATCTCCTGTCCTTTCTTAAGGACGTCTGAAGGATGCTTTATGGGCTTGGCGGATGTGATGTCCGATATGTGCAGCAGTGCGTCCACGCCTTCTTCCAGGCTTATAAAGGCCCCGAAATCCGTAAAATTCCTTACCCTTCCGATAACTTTTTGGCCGACAGTGTATTTTTGCTTAACTATCTCCCACGGATTAGGCTTAAGCTGTTTTATGCTCAGCGATATTTTTTTCTCGGCGCAGGAGACCTTAAGGATGACTGCCTCAACAACATCACCAATGGAAAAATATTTGGACGGTTTTTTGATTTTCTCCGCCCAGTCAAGTTCGGTTATATGCACAAGGCCCTCAAGACCTTCGTCAATCTCTATGAAAATCCCATAATCAACAATATTTATAATTTTTCCTTTAACCATTTTGCCGCAAGGAAATTTTTCCTCTGCCGTAATCCAGGGATCGTTTTTTTTCTGTTTATAGCCGAGGGTAACCCTTGCCGTTTCGCTGTCAAATTTAAGCACGACTACCTCGGCGGTGTCGCCGATGCTGAACAGTTCGCCGGGATGACTTATCCTGCCCCAGGACATGTCTGATATGTGCAGCAGGCCGTCTATTCCGCCGAGGTCAATAAAGGCCCCGTAGTCTGTTATGTTTTTAACGAGGCCTTTTACAACAGCCCCTTCCTTAATAGTTGAAAGGATTGTTTCCCTTTGTTTTTCGCGCTCATTTTCAAGCAGAGCCCGCCTTGAGACGATTACGTTAGACCGTTTATTATCAACCTTTATTACCTTAAAGGGGAATACCTGTCCTATGAGATGGTCTGTGTCTTTTAAGGTCCTCAGATCTATCTGAGAGCCGGGGAGAAAGGCTTTAACCCCTGAAATATCAACGCTCAAGCCTCCCTTGACTTTACCTACGATTTTCCCGTCTATCGGAACGCCCTGATGCAGTGCATTTTCTAACACATCCCATATCTTTATTTTTGCAGCCTTGTCTTTTGACAGGGAAATAAAGCCGTTTGAGACATCTTTGTTTGTTACATAGACTTCAATCTCATTGCCTGGGACTGCGGCGCTGAGTTCATCCTGGGAGAATTCAGTTAACGGAATGAATCCCTCGCACTTGCAGCCTATGTTTACAATAATGCCGTCCTGTTTCTTCAGGATAATCTTTCCCCTGATGATTGTGCCTTCATGCAATCCCTTCAATCCCTTGAAAGTTTCGGCATAAAGACTGTTTAAATCTTCTCTTTGCAGTTCCATTGGCTGTATTATATTATGTTTTAACAGAAATTTCACTAAGTTTTGCAACTACCCTGTCAATTATCCATGCGGGGGTTGAAGCGCCCCCTGTCACGCCGACTTTTTTCACCCCTTTAAACCACTCTTCCCGAAGCTCGCCGGCATCTTCTATGAAATATACTTTAGCACAAATTTCTGCTGAAAGCCTGGCAAGTTGCGTTGTATTGGCGCTGTTTTTACCGCCGACGATAATCATGGCGTCAACTTCCTTTGCCAGGTTTTTTGTTTCTTCAAGCCGCTGTGATGTTGAATTGCATATTGTATTATAGACTTTGACCTCTTTTGCAATGCCGAGGACCCCGCTCACGATTTTTTTAAGCGCTTCAAACGGCTGTGTTGTCTGAACAATTATTCCGACCCTGTTTTTAAAAGGCGGGAGGGGGTTGCTGCTGTTTACAACAAGAACATTATCGCCCGCAAAGCCTAATAATGCCTGAACCTCCGGATGTTCCTTATCGCCGACGATGAGCACCTGATAACCTTCTTCCTTAAGTGTCTGGGCAAACTTCTGCGCTTTTTTAACAAAAGGGCAGGTGGCGTCCACAATCTTATAGCCTATTTTTGATATTTTCTCATAAAGCTGGGGAGATATGCCGTGCGTTCTTATGATAAGGGTTTTTATTTTCTGAGACTGCACATCCTCAGTCGGGGCGACTCCCTGAGAAATGAGTTTATTAATGACATGGGGATTATGTATGAGCGGGCCTAAAGTATATGTTCCTGCGGTATCCTTTGCAAGGGCAAAGGTAATATCTATAGCCCGTTTAACACCAAAACAAAACCCTGCTTTTTTAGCCACTATTATCTGCATAGCTTTTTTTTAGTTCTCCGATTGCGGTCATGATTTTTTGAGTAATGGATATATGTAAATCCTCATCCCTGCTGTTTGTTATATGAAAATCCAAAGGCCTGCCGAACATTACCAGAATGTCAGCCCGTTTCAGCCATTTTGCGCCGACAGGCAGCATTTTGTCAGTGCCTGAAATAAACGCAGGCACGACGACTGCCTTGCTCAGCGCCGCTACCATTCCGACTCCTCTTTTGCCTTCGGTCAGCTCCCCTGTCTCGCTCCTCCTTCCTTCAGGAAAAATGACGAGCAGTTCACCGTTTTTCAGCCTCCGGACTGCTTCTTTTATTGTTGACGGAAGCGTCTTGGCCCTGTCTACAGGGAATGCATAGTGTTTAATAACCCAGCCGAGCAGGGGAATGCTGAAAAGCCCCTTTCTTGCCATAAATGTGGCCCTCCTCGGAGTCACTGTGCCAATAAGCGGAGGGTCTAAATAACTTGTGTGATTTACTGCTATAATTACTCCTCCCTCCAACGGGATGTTGTCCGCTCCTTTAATATACACACGGCCGCAGCTGCGCACAATAAGCCTTATCAGCACAGTGGTAATCACTAAATAGAAAAAATCACTGAATGATTTTATCTTCAAGTTGTTTTCAGCGACCCCATTATTTTTGTGATAACCTGCTCAATTGTAAGATTGCTGGTGTCAATATAAATCATGTCATCAGTCCTTTTAAGCGGTGCGCTCTGCCTTGTTGAGTCCCTTTCGTCTCTTGTCTTAATGCCGTCAATAGTTTCTTTCAGTGTTGTTTCAGGGTTTTTCCCCTTTAATTCCTCGTATCTCCTTCTGCCTCTTTCTTCCGGAGTTGCGTCCATAAAAAATTTATTATTCGCCTCGGGAAAAATAACAGTGCCGGTGTCCCTTCCTTCAATGACCACCCTGCCTTTAAGCCCGATTTCCCTTTGCAGTTTGAAGAGATGCTTCCTGACAACTGGAATGGCAGAAACCTTGGAGCTTAATTCTGATATCTCCGGCGTCCGTATCATAGAAGTAACATCTGTCCCATTTACAATAATCTTGTTTTCTGAAAGGGTGATATTGATTTTTCTGAGAAGGTCCTGAAGGTGTTTGCTGTCATCAGGGTCTGCATTATCATGCCTTACTTTCCATGCGACAGCCCTGTAAAGCGCGCCTGTGTCAAGATATGTGTAGCCGAGTCTTTGAGCAAGCTGTCTTGCTATGGCGCTCTTGCCTGCGCCTGAAGGACCGTCTATTGTTATAATATTATTCATTTATTAACCGTCTTTCGTATTTAAGTTGAAAGCTACTTTAATCAAGCTCAACTATGTTTATATGTCATTCCAGCTTGTCTGGAATCCTTCTTAAATACAGATAGTTAAAAAAAGAACGATTCCGAACAAGTCGGAATGACACGACGAGCATGGACGAGTTAATTGATCGTTTAATGTTTTTTTAAACTTTTTTGCGAATGAACCTTTATTAATAAGGAATTTTATGCATAAATAAGGATATTTACCAAAGACCTGCCTGCCGGCAGGCAGGGAACACGGTGAACTGCTTGAAAACATTATATCTTAAACTGATAAAATATTAAAACTCAATTTTTTAAGATTTTGAGTCTTTGTCATGAGAATTAATTCTCAATTTTGCAATCTCCTGCTTGAGTTCCTTCATCTTAATCTCCCTGTCAACTGCAACTTCATAAAACCGCTCAAGCTCATCAACCTTTTTCTCCAGTTCTTTTTGTGATGTAGTCAGCACTTGCTGTGCTTTCTTAAGTTCAGTAATGTCGGTAAGCATTATGATGGCGTGCTGAAACTCATTTTTCTCATCAAAAACAGGGTGGCAGCTTGCATACAACCACTGCCCGGTTTCTGTTTTTATTTCCAGCTTTGAAATCGGGGCTGTCTGCGTGTGCTGTCTGCATAATTCTACAAGGCCTGCCCCTGCCGGGAATATGACAGTGTATTTGTTCCCCGGTATGGTCTTTATCGGTTTCCCAATAAGGTTTGTAAAGCCTTTATTACAGCGGATTATTGTAAAATCCTTATCAACAAGTATGATGAATTCATCGGCGTTGTCAAAGGTCCTTTCCCATTCTGTCTTTGCCTTTGCTATGATATCCTCTATTTTTCTGTGTTCGGTTATGTCCTCCCCGGAACTGAGGGTCCCGACTATATTGCCTGAATCGTCTTTCAGGACGGCATTGTGCCATGCGATAAGCTTCTCCTCCCCGCTCCTTGTTAAGACGGGATTTTCATAATATTCAAGCGATTCGCTTTTCCCGGTCATTAATTTTTCAAAAACTGTCTTTACTTCGCTTTGCATCCTCTCAGGGATGAAATTGTCAAACCAGTTTTGTCCTATAATCTCATCCGCTTCATCCCCTAAAAGTTTAGCCCCGTATTTGTTTATGAGGCTGACATTCTGGTCAGAATCAATAACTACAATCATGACGCCGACGATATCAAGGTAATCCTGCGCCCTGTTTCTTTCAAGGAGCAGGCGTTCTTTTGTTATAGTAAGTTCAATATTGCTTGTTTCAAGCGCGGTGTTTAACTTCATCAGCTCTTCCTTAGCGCTTTTTAAATCACCGGTCATTTTATTAAAAGTCTCTGACAGAGTGCCAATCTCGTCATTTGTGCTGACCGGGACTTTGTGCTCTAAATCGCCTCTTCCGACCATTTCAGCAGTTTTTGTCAGGATGAAAAGCGGTTTTGATACCTTTGCGGCAAAGACAATTGCTATGCCCCCTCCCAGAACTAAAACACCGGCAAGTATCCCGACAATCAATAAAACAATATCGGAAATAGTTTTCCCGATGTTTTTTTCGGAGATTCCTACATGTAAAATCCCCGGGACGCCTTCC
The DNA here is from genome assembly GCA_016212185.1 of Nitrospirota bacterium. Lineage (NCBI taxonomy): Bacteria > Pseudomonadati > Nitrospirota > Nitrospirota bacterium. The sequence goes on along the minus strand of JACRGX010000038.1, from coordinate 23,471 downwards.
CGTACAGATGCAATATCAAGTACCTTCTCTTTTTCAAAGACGATGGATTTAATGCTTTGTGTTACTCCCGGTTCAGGGATGTTTGCTTTTTTCAGCTCATCAGGCAGTGTTTCTCTGAAAGTATGCGCCATAACATTTCCTCGCGCATCCAGTAGAAAGATATAATTAATATCATCCAGAGCATCTTTATGTAAAATTATTCCTCTGTGAAGCTCCAGTAAATTGCCTTCTGTTATGTAATGAGCACTTTCATTGATTATGTCTCTGGATATAGAAATTCCTGCCTGCAAAAAATTGTGCGGAAGCTTTTGTACCAGTATGGTCTGGATAAAAATTACCACCAAAACGCCTAAGAGGATTATCATCCCCAAAGTTCCTGTTAAAAATTTGGTTCGCAGGCTCATATTATTTGTACTGTGTTATTTTGTTTTCCCTGTTTTTTCTGACTCGGCAACTCTAAATTGAATTTAATTCAAAGGCAGGTAATTGTCAAGAAAATTGTTTGATTTTTTATTATGTTACATCAAACCATCTGCAGTCTGTTTAACATCTCCATAAAACCGGGGAATGAAGTATTTATGCAGTCTGAATCCTCAACAATAGTTTCTCCCTGAGTCATGAGCCCGGCTATTGCCATTGCCATTGCAACTCTGTGGTCGCCGTAACTCTGAAGGGTTGCAGGCAGAAGCCTCTCCTTGCCGTGAATTATAATGCCGTCTTCAAGTTCTTCCACCCCTGCGCCAATTTTTTTCAGCCCTTCAGCCATTGACTTAATTCTGTCCGACTCTTTTACCCTTAATTCCCGGGCGCCTGTTATTGTTGTAGTCCCGGAGGCCAGCGATGCCGCAGCGCACAGGATGGGGAATTCGTCAATGGCCCTGAGAATTAACCCGCCTCCGATTGCAATGCCTGTAAGAGGGGCGTATCTTACCTGCAAGTCTGCAACCGGCTCACCTGATACTTCATGTTCGTTCTTGATTTCTATCCTGGCGCCCATCAATTTTAAGATTTCAAGGAGCCCTGTCCTGGTTGGATTGACGCCTACGTTTCTGATTAAAATCTCAGAGCCCGGGACCACAGCGCCTGCCGCAATAAAAAATGCGGCAGAGGAAAAATCTCCGGGCACAGTAATATCTATTGGTTTAAGATGCGCCCTGCCTTTGACACTTACTTCAAGGTTTTTAATTTTAATCTCAACGCCTGCAGCGCCAAGCATCCTCTCAGTATGGTCTCTTGAACGGTCAGGCTCAAGGACCGATGTAATACCGTTGCCGTAAAGCCCTGCAAGCAGGACTGCGGATTTGACCTGCGCGCTTGCTACCGGGGATTTATAACTAATAGGCTTCACACTGCCGCCCGCAACGTTAAGAGGCGGACAGCCCTTTGCCTGCGAGGTAATCTTTGCGCCCATCTCTGTCAAGGGGGTGATGATTCTCTGCATGGGTCTTTTGCTTAAAGAGGCATCTCCTGTAAGTGTTACGGAAAACGGCTGACCGGCAAGCACGCCGCACAAAAGTCTCATTGTGGTCCCTGAATTACCGCAGCCTATGACGCCGTTGGGCGCCGTTAAACCCATTAATCCCCTGCCGTGAATTATCAAATCTGCTGTTCCCTGCCGCTTTGCCACTTTGTCACTTTGCCACTTTGCCACTTCTATTTCAATTTCCATCCGGCGGAAGGCCTCAACCGTCCGCAAAGGGTCCTCGGCTGCAAGGAAGTTTTTTATTGAGCTTTTGCCGTCGGCAATGGCTGCAAGGATGACAGCCCTGTGGGAGATGGACTTATCTGGCGGCGCTGCAATTTCACCGCTCAGGGCGCCCTTATTTGTTATTTTAATAACATTCAAGGCGCTGCCTTTTCTAAGAGCCACCGGCCTGTCTGCGCTTTTTGAAATTCTTTCTCAAGGCCGTCTGCGTCGGATTTTTCAATAAGCTCTTTCAGGTGTATGATGGAAGACAGAAACTGATTAAGGGATTTAAGTATGTTTTCTTTGTTGTATAAGCAAATATCGCGCCACAGTTCAGGAGAGCTTAGCGCAATCCTTGTCATATCTCTCAAACTCGGGCCGCTGTGAGGCAGGGTGTTCTGGTTTAAATCAAGAATAGTATTTATGAGGGCGTAGGCAATTACATGAGGCAGATGGCTTGTTGCGGCAAAAATCCAGTCATGCTGCTCCGGGCTCATCAGCGATGTCTTGGAGCCGAGCGCAGTCCAGAGGGCAAGGATCTTTTCCAGAGAACTCTTATCTGTATCCGGCGCAGGAGTAATAATACAGCGCGCGCCTTTAAAGATATCAGGCGCTGCATTATCAATGCCTGAGCTTTCTTTGCCTGCAATAGGATGACTGCCGACAAAACTCACGCCCGGGGGCATGAGGGGCTTAAGTATTTTTATCGCTTCTGCCTTGACGCTCCCGACGTCAGTGACGATTGCGCCTGCCTTTATGTTTTTTCTGATGGTTTTAAAGATATCCTGAAACTGCCCGACCGGGGTTGAAAGCACAATCAAATCCGCATCAGAAACAGTTTCTGAAGCAGATGTGGAATATTCGTCAATCAGTCCTCTTCCCTTGGCCCGGACGAGATTTTCTTTTTTTCTGCCGGTTCCTGCAATTTTGCCGGTGAATCCGTATTTTTTAAGGGCGAGTGCAAACGAGCCGCCGATAAGCCCGACCCCGATGATGGCAACACGTTTGAAATTTATTTCATTCATAGTGTAACTTGGCAATTTCCTGTATCTTGATACAGGGTTGCTCGGTCTGTCATTCTGGCTTGTCCAGAATCATTTTGTTGCCCTCAAAAAGCAGAAAGATTCCCGACAAGCGGGAATGACAACAAAATAACCACTTATCTTTCTGATACCCTGCAACTTGCGACAGTGTTCTTCATTTAGACATTGTATTTATTGCCTAATGGCATATATGCTGTTGTGTGGTTATCATTAAAATACACCATCAATTGCAACTTAGATTTCCCTTCCAACAGCCTTTGCAACCGCCTTTAGCTCTTTCATCAGGGTCCTGAACTTTTCAGGCTTCAGGGATTGTTCTCCGTCGGACAATGCATTTTCAGGATGCGCATGCACCTCAATTATCAGTCCGTCTGCGCCTGCTGCAACAGCCGCCTTTGCCATAGGCGCAACGAGATGCCGCTTGCCGGAGCCGTGGCTCGGGTCCACTACGACAGGCAGATGAGAAAGTTCTTTTAAGACAGGAACGGCGCTTAAATCCAGCGTATTCCTTGTTTCTGTTTCAAAGGTTCTTATCCCTCTTTCGCATAGGATAACCTTATTATTGCCTTTTGACATGATATATTCTGCTGCCATAAGCAGCTCCTTGATGGTTGAGCATAGACCCCTTTTTAAAAGCACAGGCTTATTATAAGAGCCTACTTCAAGCAGCAGCCTGAAGTTCTGCATGTTTCTGGCCCCTATCTGGATGATATCGGCATATTGAAGGATTGCATCCATATCTCTGGGATCCATTATCTCTGTAACAACCGGCATTCCGGTCTGTTTTTTTACCTCTGCGAGGTATCTGAGCCCTTCCTCTCCAAGCCCCTGAAAACTGTAGGGCGAAGTTCTCGGTTTGTATGCCCCGCCTCTTATAAATGCCGCACCGGCTTTTTTTACTGCCTTAGCAGTTTTCAAAAGCGTAGGCAGATTCTCAACTGCGCAGGGCCCGGCAATAACCTGTATTTTTTTGCCTCCAATCACATGCCCGTTGATTTTAATTGCCGTGTCTTCAGATTTAAAACTCCTACTTGCAAGCTTATAAGGCTGAATAATGCGGAGGACCTTTTCAACGCCCGGCATGGATTCAAAAGCACTGCTTTCCTCATCCGTAATCTTTGAAGTGTCGCCGATTACGCCGATGACGGTCCGTTCCGTCCCCCTTGAAATATTGGCAGTGAAGCCTTTATCTTCAAGTTTCTTGACTATCCGCTGAATTTTTTTATCCGTTGCTCCAGGTCCAAGTACTATAATATCCATCGTCTCCCCCATTTATAAATTAAAAGTTGTAAATTAAAAATGAAAAATTAAGGAATTCCGTAATTTTCAATTTTTCAATTTGCATTTTGAATTTTCTTAAGTGTTTCTATGAATTTCTTGTTTTCCTCCGGCAGCCCTATTGTCACCCTGATTTCCCTTTGCCCCATGGGTCTGACAATAATGCCCGTGCGTAAAAGTTTTTCGTATAATTGCCTGGCGCTGTCATCTTTTAAAATAACATATATAAAGTTTGTTTCGGTAGGTACGAAATCAAACTGCAAGGCCCTTAATTCCCTGTAAAGATATTTTTTCCCTTTTTCATTAATTTTTTTTGCCTTTGAGATATGTTTTTCATCTTCAAGGGATGCAAGCGCCGCCTTCTGGGCCATTGAATTGACGTTAAACGGCTGGCGGACTTTGTTCATCTCTGTAATTAATGACGGCTTGGCAATGCCATAGCCGATTCTCAGCCCTGCAAGCCCGTAAATCTTTGAAAAAGTCCTGAGTATCAAGATATCCCGCCCCTGCCTGAAATGCTTCATGCTGTCAGCGTATTCAGGGGATGTGACATATTCATAATAAGCCTCGTCAACCACGACAAGCACGCCTTCGGGCGCCTTATTCATAAAGGCGTCCATCTCGGCTTTTGTATTGATGGTGCCTGTCGGGTTGTTCGGATTTGCAATAAAAATAATTTTTGTTTTTTCTGTTATCTGCGAGGCCATGGCCTCAAGATTGTGACGCCACTCCTTGAGGGGAACAACTACATTTTTCCCGCCTGCCGCCTGGGTTATCATTGAATAGACGACAAAAGACGGATGAGCCATTATCGCCTCATCCCCTGCGTTAAGAAACGTCCGCACCGCAAGCTCAATCAGTTCATTGGAGCCGTTGCCGAGCATGATTTCTTCGGCAGATACGCCAAGTTTTTTTGTGAGGGAGTTTTTAAGGTAATAACAGCTTCCGTCAGGATATCTGTTGATTCCCTTAAGTGCCTGACGCAGCGCCCTGAGCACAGACGGGGAGGGGCCCAGAGGGCTTTCATTGGAGGCAAGCTTTATGGCGCCCTTGATGCCGAGCTCCCGCTCAAGCTCTTCAACCGGCTTGCCTGGGACGTAAGGCTTAATTGTATTTACGTATTCAGGAGAATTTACCATGAAATTAAACTGCTTGAACGGTTTAAACTGTTTGAATCGTTCAAATGTTTCTCAATCCGCCGACGGATAGGAGCCGAGCACCTTCAGATAAAGGCATTCTTTTTTGACTTCATCAATTGCCTTTTTGACCTTTTTGTCTTCTATATGTCCTTCCATATCAACGAAAAAGATATATTCCCAGGCCTTTCTTCTGGAGGGTCTGGATTCAATCTTTTTAAGATTTATTTTGTGTTTTGCAAATGGTTTAAGTATTGCGTAAAGGGCGCCTGCCTTGTCTTTAATTGAGAACATGATTGATGTCTTGTCCTTTCCGGTTTTGGCAGGGAAATTTTTTGCAATTATAAGGAAGCGTGTATAATTGTATTTGCGGTCTTCAATCCCCTTTTCAACGAATTGAAGGTTGTAAATGCTTGCCGCAAGCTCGCTTGCAACGGCCGCGGCGCCCGGATCTTTTGAAACTCGTTCAGCGGCGGCGGCAGTGCTCATTTCCTCTATGACAGGTATGCCCGGGAGGTTTTCCTCAAGCCAGCCCCTGCACTGGGTGGTGGCCTGCGGGAACGAGTAAATTTTTTTAATGTCTGATTTTTTGCCAGTTTTGGATAATAAATTGTGTGATACCTCAAGCATTATCTCAGAGGCAATTTTCAATTCAGAATCTATAAACATGTCTAATGTATAGTTGACGACCCCTGCCGTGGAATTTTCAATCGGCACTACCCCGTAATGGCATTCCTCCCTTTCAACCGCCTCAAAAACCCCTTTAATAGTGCTTTCAGGTTTATACTGGGTCAGCAAGCCGAACTGCCTTTGGGCTGCAAGATGCGTGAAGGTTGCCGAAGGTCCAAGGTATGCTATTTTTAAAGGCTGTCTCAATGAGATTGACACCGAGAAGATTTCCCTGTAGATGGCCTTTAGGACGCTGTTGGGAAAGGGGCCGGGGTTTAACTGCTCAAGCCTTTTCAGTATTTCCATCTCCCGGTCAGGCGAGTGAGGGGTTATCTGCTTGTCTTTTTTAGTCTTTCCTATCTCAAGGGCAATTTCCGTGCGTTTGTTTAATAAATCAACGATGTGAGCATCAATGTTGTTGATTTCTTCCCTGAATTTTTTAATTTCATCCATTAATTTTCTCCCTGCAGGCTATCGGCCGTCTGTCCTGCTTTAAGCATTGCAAAGCTTAATTATAAAGAAATCCGGCAATTTCTACAAATTTATTTATTAAATTTTCAATACCCCATAGTTTTTGCTGTGGGGTATCCTTATACTTCCCTCCCCCTTGAGGGGTGATTAAGACGCTTTTTCCACCCTCCCCATCCCCTCCCGTCCCGAAGCGGGTCTCCGCGAAGGGTCGCTCTGACAAGGGAGGGGAGACTTTAGGATACCCCGCCGTCTCTGCGGCGGGGAGGTTCATTTTTGAGGTTGCTTTTCAGGGACAATCTCAATAATAGTTACTTCAGGTGGGGCAAGAAAACGCACGGGCGGTCCTGCAGTTCCTGCGCCCCTGCTTACATACATGGAAGAGCCCTTGGGCAGTTTTGCATAACCAGAGTCTATAGGGTACATTAGGTTGGGAATAATGTGGATGGGGAATATCTGCCCTTTATGCGTATGTCCTGAGAGCATCAGGTCAAAAACCCCGAGTGCAGCTCCGTCTATTTCAGGTCTGTGGTTCAGTAATATTGTAAAGGTATTGCGGGGAAGCCCTGAGATGATTTTTCTTACGGACTTTTTTGGAACATTTTCCGCCGGTTCAAAATCCTTGACTGCGGAGTCGTCAATGCCTGCGATATTAATCAGATTTTGTATGTTGACACCCTCACCGCGCAAGACAGTAAAGCCGGAGTCCTGCATGAATTTAACGGTATTTTCTATGCCGCCGTAAAATTCATGATTGCCAGTCACTGCAAATTTCCCCAATCTTGAATTAACCGTTTTCAGCCTTCCGGTGAGATAAGTAATATGGCTCACCTCGCCGTCCACAAGGTCGCCGGTTGATACTATTAAATCCGGTTTTGCGTCTATAATTATTTTAAGAACTTTATCTAAGATATTTTCCCTGACTATTATGCCGAGATGCACATCAGATATCTGTGCGATTGTCAATTTGCCGACCCCGGGCGGGAGTTTGGAGGTCTTAACCGTCAGTTTTTCCACCTGTAAATTCTGCGCCTCAAAATAACCGTAGACAGTGAGTGTTATTGTAAAAAAAACAGTGATAAAAAATGACACAGCCTGAGGGAACAGGATTGTTCTAATTGAATTCTTCCGCAGGATAATACTACTTGCTCTGATAACGATATTGAAAAGGTTAAGCAAAATTCCAACCGAGGCAAAAAACACGATGACTGCCACCCACATATAGCCCGGATATGCATAAGTTTTTGTCAGTGCATAAGGACAGTGTGAAGTGCACAAATGTATTAACGTTGGCGAGAAGGTCATAAACATCAGGAATAAACCCAATAAGACGCTTGCCAAAATACCCGGATGGAATATGCGTCTTACTTTAAAAAATACATAAACATTCCCGGCCGCATATATGCAGTAAAAAATTAAAAATATAATCATTTTTTATTCACTCAGCTTTCTTTGCTTTTTACTGCACTCCTCCTGATTAACAGCAATAGAGGCAGGGTGCAAATCATGAGAAGGCTTAAAATATAAAAGGCATCATTGAAGGACAGCATGGAAGCCTGTCTTAATAATTGGCTGTAAATGGCGCTCAAGCCTGCATGCTGCGAGCCGCTTTCTTCAACCCCCCTGAGATGCAGGAATCGGGCAATCTGAGATAAAACTGTCTGATAGTTTACATCAAACGGCGTAAGATGTTCCACAAGATGATTCTGATGGAACTGCGAACGTCTTGCAAGCATTGTAGTGATAAACGCGACACCGAAACTGCCGCCGAGATTCCTTAGAAGGTTATAGATAGCCGTTGCATTGCCCATATCCTCCTTTTTGACGCCTGACATGGTCAGTGTCGTAAGCGGTATAAAAAGAAATCCCATGCCTACGCCCAGAACAATCCTGGTCCATATTATTGTGTTGAAATCCGCCGAGAGGGTGAATTGAGACATCAGATGCGTGGAATATGCGGATACCAGTATGCCAAAGCCCAGCAGTATCTTTGGATTCATTTTTGTTACAAGCCGTCCTGCAATGGGCATGGCGATAAGCGTTGCGATGCCTCCGGGTCCGAGCACCACGCCTGCGAGCGTTGATGTATAGCCCATAAGCGTCTGGAGGAATATCGGGAGTAGAACAATACTGCCGAAGAGATTGAAAAACGCAAAAAACATCACAATATTCCCTGTGCTGAATGTGAGGTTTTTAAAGGCCTTCAGATTCACGACAGGATGCTCTGCAAACAGCTCTGTAATTATAAAAAGCATCAAAGAGACTGCTGAAATTAAGCTAAGCCAGATTATGAAATTTGATGAAAACCAGTCTTCACGCCCTCCTTTGTCAAGGACTACCTGAAGGCATCCGAGCCCGATTGTGAGAAACGCAAGCCCCCAGTAGTCAATCTTCATCTTCATGCGCTTCATGTACGGCGGGTCAATTATGAAAAACATTACAAGCAGGATGGAAATTATCCCTATCGGAATATTTATAAAGAAGATCCAGTGCCAGGACCAATTGTCTGTTATCCAGCCTCCTAACAGAGGTCCGATGATGGGCCCGAACATAATGCCGACGCCGAATATCGCCATAGCCATGCCGTGCTGTTTCCGGGGAAACGTCTCAAATAAAACGGACTGGGATATGGGCTGAAGCGCGCCGCCTCCGATACCCTGAAAAATTCTGAACAGCACAAGGCTCTGCAAATTCCATGCAAAGCCGCAGAGCAGGGAGCTTAAGGTAAACAATGAAATTGAAAAAATCAGATAGCGCTTTCTTCCGAATAATCTGCTCAGCCACCCGGTCATCGGGATTATGATTGCATTTGAAACGAGATAGGATGTTATCGTCCATGTGGATTCATCAATGCCTGCCGACAGGCTCCCGCGGATGTGGTCCAGAGAGACATTGACCACAGACGTGTCAATAATCTCTATCAGAGTCGGAAGCATTACTGTTAATGCAACAAGCCATTTGTTCATAGGGTATGGTCTTAATTTGAGATTAAAAACTTACTCTACCAGTACAACCGGCACTACCGACATCCCGACTCGTAAAATGTGTTCGGGGTCTGAGTTTTTATCAATAAGTATTTTTACCGGTATTCTCTGCACTACTTTGACAAAGTTGCCTGTGGCGTTTTCAGCGGGGAATAAGGAGAAAGCCGCTCCTGTGCCGGCCATGATGCTTTCAACCGTTCCGGTGAATTTTTTGCCTGGGTAGGTATCTACTTTTATTTCAACCTTTTGCCCGGGCTTTATTTTTTCAAGCTGGGTCTCTTTGTAGTTTGCAACCACATGCACATCATCAAGAGGGACTACTGTCATGAGAGGCTGTCCGGCATTTATCTGGTTGCCCGATTCAGCAGATTTTTTTGTGACATAACCGTCGGCAGGCGCATAGATTTTTGTGTATCCGAGATTAAGCTCTGCCGCTTCAAGCAAGGCTTCTTTTTGCTTTATGGCTGACTGCAGGGCAATTTTTTCCGCCTCGGCCTGTTTTACGACTGATTTTTGTGTTTCAACCGACAGTGTTGAATATTTCTGTCCCTCTGCCGCCGCCTGCACCATGGCAAAGGAGGTCTTATAATTGGTTACTGCTTTCTCATATTTTTCATGGGGGATTAAGTTTTCTTTGTAAAGGGCTTCGGCCCTTTTCATATCTGATTCTGCCTGCTGGAGATTTGCCTCCTGTACTGCCAAAAGCCCCTTTATCGCGTTTGCCCGGGAATTTAACTCAGCTATCTGTTTTTGTGATGATTCTATTTTTGCGGCAATCACCTCTGATTTTGCCTTTTCAGCATTAAGCGCGGACATTGCCTCCTTTACCTTCACTTCATAATCAGCAGGGTCTAATTCAAGGAGGAGAGAGCCTTTTTTAACAGGCTGATTGGATTTAACATAAATATTCTTGACCGTGCCCGGTACCTTGGAAGCGATGGTATGTATATCGCCTTCAACAAATGCATCGTCTGTTGAGATGTGGGTATTTTTGTACCGGGTATAAAAATATCCCGTGACAGCGCCGATAATTAAAATGACTGTAAAAACCGTGACTGCTATTTTTTTCTTACTGTGATTTGCAGGTGTTGATGTCGTTTGTTCTTCCATATTATTACCTCATTAAAGTTTTTTATGTTTTTGTCATTCCCGCTTGTCGGGAATCCTTTTTCGGAAAGATTCTGGACAAGCCAGAATGACATTTTTAAACGTATTTTCGGGTCAATGCATTAACTCCTAACCCCTAACTCTTAACTCTTTTCACTCATGCCTCAATGCATCTATCGGGTCCAGGAGCGAAGCCTTGTATGCCGGATAAAATCCGAAGAATATCCCAACCAGTCCTGAGAATCCGAATGCCAGCAGTATTGAAGCAGGGGTCACCATTACAGCCCATTCTGCAAGTGTTGATAAAATTTTGGCCGTTGATATTCCCGCAATTATGCCGATGACGCCTCCTGTGAATGACAGCGTAAGCGCCTCCACAATGAATTGAAGCCTTATATCCCAGGTCCTTGCGCCCACTGCCATTCTTATGCCAATCTCTCTGGTCCTTTCAGTAACCGATACGAGCATTATGTTCATAATCCCGATTCCTCCTACAAGCAGTGATACTGATGCTATTGCGCCGAGCAGTATGGTCATGACCTTTGTGGACTGTTCTGCCGCCTGCATCATCTGCGTGAGGTTCCTGACTGTGAAATCATTTTCCTCTTTCGGCCCGATACGGTGTCTCTGTCTGAGCAGTTCAGTTATCTGTTCTTCTGCAGCCTGAAGGTCTTCCGTGTTTTTTGCTTTGACAATGATTAACCTTATCATGCCTGGTCTTGCAGTGCCAAAGAGTTTTTTCTGGGCGGTTGTAACCGGAACATATATAGTATCATCCTGATCCTGTCCTAAAGGCGACTGCCCTTTGCTTTTCAGTAGGCCGATTACCGTAAACGGAATTTTCTTAATCCTGACAATTTGCCCAATGGGATTAATGCCGCCAAAAAGGTTATCAACAACAGTCTGTCCCATTAAACATACCTTTGTGGCGCTCTTAACGTCCTGCTCTGTAAAAGGCCTGCCTGCGGACAAAACCCAATCCCTCACATTCAGTATATTGGGCGTTGTTCCTGTCACGCCTGTGGACCAGTTTTGATTGCCGTAAACAACCTGTGCAACACCTCCCAATATCGGAGCTATATCCGATACCGCAGGGCAATCCTTTAAAATGGCTTCAGCATCTCCCATTGTAAGGGTGGATTGAGTTCCGGACCCCATTCTGACGCCGCCTGCCGTGGTTGCTCCCGGAACGACCATTATGAGATTGCTTCCCATGCTTGAAATCTGCGCCTCTATCTGCCTGCTTGCGCCTGTGCCGACGGCAAGCATCGCAATCACTGCGCCAACCCCGATAATAACGCCGAGCATTGTAAGGGCCGAGCGCATCTTGTTCACCCTTAACGCCCTGAAGGATATTTTTAATGTGGAAGTTATGTTAAGCATTTTTTATATGATAAAAAGTTTAATTCACAGTGGACTCTGGTTCAATAGTTAAAACATCTGGATTCCTGCTTTCGCAGGAATGACGTCATTCCCGCAAGTGAAACGCGTCGGGAATCTCTTTTAAGAAAGATTCCGGACAAGCCGGAATGACACTAACTTTGCAAATATTGGAGTAAAGTTTGTTATAAATTTTTCCGTTGTTCATCATTCACAACCCCGCCGTCAAGGAATTTAATTACCCGCCTGCTGTATGCGGCTATGTCAGTCTCATGGGTCACGAGAATTATTGTAATGTTTGATTCTGTGTTGAGCTTTACGAAAAGTTTCATTATTTCAGCGCTTGTTTTCGTATCAAGATTGCCTGTGGGTTCGTCTGCAAGAATTATCGGGGCGTCATTCACAAGCGCCCTTGCTATGGCAACCCTTTGCTGCTGCCCGCCGGAAAGCTGATTTGGGTGATATTCCTCTTTTCCCTCAAGGCCTACGCTTGTGAGCGCCGCCTTTGCCCGGTCTCTTTTTTCTGTTGAGGATAAACCGTTATAGAGCATGGGGAGTTCAACGTTTTCAAGCGCCGAGGTCCTTGGAAGCAGGTTGAATCCCTGAAAGACGAAGCCGATTTTCTTATTCCTGAGGCCTGCGCGCTCATCCCTGTTTAAATCGCCGATATTTACATTTTCCAAAAGGTATTGTCCGGCTGTGGGCTTATCAAGACATCCCATAATATTCATAAAGGTTGATTTGCCTGACCCTGACGGCCCCATTATTGAGACGAATTCTCCTTTTTCTATTTTTAAAGACACACCGCACAGCGCAGGGGCTTCAATATTTCCAACCTTGTAAATCTTTGTGATTTCCTTTGCCTCAATGAGCGGCGGCATTTCAGAACATCCTCGGGCCGTGAGAAGCAGGTGCAGCCGGCCCCTTTGTTTTGTTCAGAGATTCTACAATTACCTCCTGCCCTTCTTTTATCTCTCCGGCGACAAGTTCGCTGTAATTGCCGTCGGTGACGCCCGCGGATACTGATATGCGTTTTGGTTTATTGTTTTCAACTACCCAGACGCCTTTGTCTTTTTGATGCGCATTAGTTTTATTTTTATCTAACGGGCTGAATCTTAATGCCGCATTCGGCGCTTTTAAAACATCTTTTTTTACGGACAAGATTATTGAAACATTTGCAGTCATACCCGGCTTTAGTTTAAATTCAGGGTTGTCTACCTTAATAACTACATCATAAGTAACCACATTTTGTATTGTTACCGGCGCATTTCTTACCTGTGACGCCGTGCCTTTGAAAATGACGTCTGGATAGGCGTCAACATTAAATTCAACATCCTGTCCGGCTTTTACCCTGCCGATATCCGCCTCATCCACATTTGTGTCTATCTGCATTTTTGTGAGGTCCTGTGCAATAGTGAAGAGGGTAGGGGTCTGAAAACTCGCCGCAACTGTCTGCCCGACATCCACATTTCTTGAAACAACAATTCCATCAACAGGCGAAAGTATCTTTGTATATCTGAGATTGGTCCCAGCGATTTTTAATGCCGCTTCTGCCTGGGCAGCCTGCGCCTTTGACGCGCTTACCCCTGCCTTTGCCGTCTCATAATTTGTCAAGGATGTATCAAGGTCATTTCTTGAGATCAAGTTCTCTGAAAAGAGTTTGCTGTTTCTTTCCATCACCCTTTTTGCATCAAGAAGCGCAGCGTCGGATTTTTCCATGTTTGCCTTTGCTGAGAGCAGATTTGCCCTGGCCTGCTCCTCCTGCGCCTCAAATACGGCAGGGTCTATCTGCGCTATCAACTGCCCCTTTTTTACGGGCGAGTTGAAATCCGCATAAATATTTTTTACGGTCCCTGACACCTGTGTCCCCACAAGCACTGCGGTCACCGGATTCACCGTGCCCGAAGCAGTCACTGTTTCTACTATATCGCCCCTGATAATTTTTTCAGTCCTAAATTCCGGTTCTTCGCCGTTATCCTTAAACAGGAAGAAAGCGGTGATTCCCAAAGCTGTTAAAATCACAATACCGATTAAAATTTTTTTCATAACATACCCCGCTATATACTATTTTTAATCAAAAAATTCCTCAAAGCTCTGCTTTGGGGTTAAGTTCTGTCCTTTGGTTGTCATTCCCGCAATCCCGAAACTTCGGGAGCGTCGGGAATCCTTCCTAAAAAAAGATTCCGGACAAGCCGGAATGACAATTTTAGATACCCCGTTCCCCGGACTTACCCTTAAACATATTGCGCATCTTTTCCTGAAACTGGTCCATGTAGTAATAAACCACCGGGGTTATGTACAGAGTCAGAAGCTGTGAAACAAGCAGCCCTCCGACTACGGCAAGACCTAAAGAACGGCGTGAATCCGCACCTGCGCCGAATCCAATTGCGATAGGCAGTGTGCCCATCAACGCCGCCATAGTGGTCATCATAATAGGTCTGAAACGTACGATAGCCCCTTCGTAAATTGCATCAATGGGACTCTTATGACCCTTGCGCTGAGCCTCAAGCGCAAAGTCTATCATCATGATAGCGTTCTTTTTTACAATGCCTGCCAGCATGATGATGCCGACAAAGGAATACAGGTTCAGATCCTTGCCGAAGATAAGCAGGGTTATGAGCGCTCCGAAACCTGCCGCCGGCAGTCCTGAAAGAATTGTCAGGGGATGGATGTAACTCTCGTATAGAATGCCTAACACGATATATATCACGACAATTGCAAGGATCAGGAGCATAGTCAGCCCTTTGGTGGAAGCCTGATAGACCTGCGCCGTACCCTGAAAGCCGGTTGTAATGGAAGAAGGAAGGGACTTTGCCTCCTTCTCAATTGCTGTCACTGCGTCGCCGAGCGGAGTGCCCGGTTTAAGGTTAAAGGAAATTGTAACAGAGGTAATCTGCCCAAGGTGGTTTACAGACAGCAGTCCCAACCCCTTGTTCATCACAGTCAGGGAAGAAAGCGGCACAAGCTGTCCGGTGTTTGAGCGCACATATAGCATGCCGAGCGCCGACGGATCCATCTGATACTGCGGTTCAAGCTCCATGACTACTTTATACTGGTTTGCAGGAGAATATATGGTTGAGACCTGACGAGCGCCGTATGCCGAATACAGGGAGTCTTCAATTTGTTTTGCAGTTATGCCGAAGGCAGCTGCCCTGTCGCGGTCAATGTCCAGATCGACCTGCGGGTTTTTAATCTGCAGGTCGCTTGTTACATCCTGCAGCATGGAAAGTTTGCGCAGCTTCATTTCAAAATCTGCCG
Source organism: Nitrospirota bacterium (assembly GCA_016212185.1). Classification (NCBI taxonomy): domain Bacteria; kingdom Pseudomonadati; phylum Nitrospirota; species Nitrospirota bacterium. The sequence continues at coordinate 8,461 of JACRGX010000038.1, read as the reverse complement.
AATTTTTATACAACTCATCGGTATCAGGGCTTTGCAGGACAAACTGGTACTGTGCTTTTGAGAGAGTTGCTTCCAGACGTATAGGGGGCGGGTTCTGCATAAACATTAAGATACCGGGAACGCCCATGACTTTCGGCCTGAGCCTCTCTATAATCTGGTCGGCATTAAGTTTGCGCTCATGGCGGGGTTTGAGCTTAATGAACATAAAGCCGCCGTTTGATGCCGCCCTTGAGCCTCCTGCGCCTACGGCTGACATAAAGGCTTCAATGTCGGGGTCCTGAAATACAATCTCCACGAGTTTTTGCTGGTGTTTTTTCATTTCTTCAAAGGAGGCCCCCTGCGCTCCCTCGGTGATGGCAAGGATGCCGCCGATGTCGTCCGGCGGCAAAAGTCCCGTAGGCATTGCGGCAAAAAGCCAGACCGTCGCCGCTGTCAGGATAAAGATTACGGCAATAGTTGTACGGCGGAAGTGGAGCACCTGCTTAAGGGTAAGTTCATAGAGGCTGCGCAGGCCGTCAAAAAATCTTTCCATGATGTTGTAAAGCCTGCCGTGCTGTTTTTTGCCCGAAGCCTTGAGAAAGCGGCTGGAAAGCATCGGGGTCAGCGTCAGGGAAACAACGCCGGATATAAGTATTGCAAATGTGATGGTTACGGCGAATTCGTGAAGCATTCGGCCTAACATTCCTGCCATAAAAAAGACCGGGATGAAAACCGCTATCAGCGATGCCGTCATGGAAATAATAGTGAATCCGATTTCCTTTGAGCCTGTGAATGCCGCGTCCATGGGCTTTTCACCGTGCTCCATGTGGCGTACGATGTTTTCAAGCATGACGATGGCGTCGTCCACGACAAAGCCTACTGAAAGGGTGAGCGCCATCAGGGTGATATTGTTGACTGAAAAACCGAGGACATACATCGCCGCAAACGTACCGATTATTGAAAGCGGCAGTGCAAGGCTCGGGATTATCGTTGCCGACAGGTTCCTCAGGAACAGAAAAATTACCAGGATAACAAGGGCTACAGTGAGCAGCAGGGTGAATTTTACGTCTTTAACAGAGTCTCTGATAGACTCCGAGCGGTCAAAAAGGGTGTTTAACTGAACAGCCGCGGGGAGCTGCCTGCGGAAATCAGGAATCTGTTTTTTGATACTGTCAACCACCTCAATGGTATTGGTTCCGGGCTGGCGCTGGATTGCAAGGACAATTGCCCTTGTAGACTTGCCCCCGGTATTGTACCAGGCGGCAATTTTGTCATTCTCCACGCTGTCCGTCACATTTGCGATATCCTGAAGACGCACCGGCGAACCGTTCCGGTAAGCCACGATCATAGGCTTGAAGGCCGCAGCATTATAAAGCTGACCGCTGGCATGGATGGTGAATGCCTGCTGTTTGCCCTGAAGTCCTCCGGTGGGCAGGTTTACATTCCATTGCGACAGCGCCGAGGCAACTTCGTCTATGCCGATCTTGCGGTTTGCCAGCGCCTGCGGATTGAGCTGCACCCTCACCGCATATTTCTGTGAACCATAAACCAGGACCTGCGCTACTCCTTTAATCATAGAGATGCGCGGCGAAATAATAGTGTCGGCATACTCTGTTATCTGAGACAGGGGCAGTGTTGGAGAACTCAGCGCGAGATAAAGAACAGGCTGGTCGGCGGGATTGACCTTCTGGTACGAAGGAGGACTCGGCATGTCCTGAGGCAATTGGCGGGCTGCTTTGGAGATAGCGGCCTGAACATCCTGTGCAGCGGCGTCAATGTCACGTTCAAGGGCAAACTTCAGAGTTATAATTGACACCCCCTGCCCGTTGGTAGAGGTCATGGAATCAACGCCTGCAATAGTTGAAAACTGGCGCTCAAGCGGAGTTGCCACGGCGCTTGCCATTGTCTCAGGGCTGGCGCCGGGCAGATTGGCTGTTACCTGAATCGTCGGGAAATCAATATTCGGCAGGTCATTGACCGGCAGAATTCTATAAGCAAAGACGCCGAAAATCATGATGGCGAGCATGACCAGACTGGTCATAATCGGGCGTTTTATAAATAGTTCGGAAATGTTCATTATTTATTTTTAATCTCCACCTTTGCGCCCGGCATAAGACGCATCTGCCCGTCAGTTACTACCTGCTCTCCCATCGCAAGTCCCTTTTCAATGACCGTCATATCCTCATGTGTGATGCCGGTATTAACCGGACGAAGCTCTGCTGAATCTCCCTTTACCACAAAGACAAACTGCCCCTGCTGTCCGGTCTGCACAGCTTGTGAAGGCGCTACAATAGCATCACGCCGGGTATCAAGCGTCAGGACTGCATTTACAAATTGTCCGGGCCAAAGGCGTTTTTCCTTGTTGGGAAAGATGGCCTTCAGTTTGATTGTTCCTGTTGCGGCATCCACTGTATTGTCTATAAAATTAAGCGTCCCTACTGCAGGATTTTTGTCTTCATTAGATATGAAGGCCTCAACCTTTAACTTTCCGGAGGCCATACGTTTTCTTATATCAGGAAGGTTCTGTTCAGGAACAGAGAAGCCTGTAAAAACAGGCTGAATCTGGTTAATGACCACCATCGGCTTGTCGTCATTTGCTTTGATAATACTGCCCGGGTCCGCCAAAAGACTGCCTGTGCGGCCTGTAACAGGGGAATATATGGAGCAGTAGCCCAACTGCAGTTTTGCATTATCAACGGCCGCCCTGTCTGCAGCAGCAGCAGCCTTAAGCGCCTCTGCATTTGCCCTCACACGCTCATAATCCTCCCTGCTGACAAGCTGTTCCTTAAACAGTCCGGCATAACGGATAAAATCATCCGCAGCTTTTTGGGCCAGCGCCGAATCTTTTGCCAGGTTGGCATTCACGGCCGCAAGCGCAGTTTCATAGGGTCTGGGGTCTATGGTAAAAAGTAAATCCCCTTTTTTCACATCCTGTCCTTCTTTGAAATTTACGCTCAATAGTTCTCCGCTTACACGCGCCTTTATTGAAACAGTGGAGTAAGCCTCTACAGTTCCGATTGCGCGGAGCTGAACAGGCACTGTTTTTTGGATTACAGGGGCAATGGTAACCGGTGCGGCGGGCTTCATCATTGCCTGTTTTGCTGCATCTTTTGAACATGACGGCAGAAACAGCAGACAGTAAACAGTGAACAGTAAACAGTGAACGGTGAACGGTGAACAGTAATCAGTGAAAAAGGTTTTTTTCCGCATTCTATTGCTCCTATAGTTACTTCATTTTAAGTTTATTATTTCGTCTTTCTACTTCTCACTTCTTACCCCTCATCCCTTACTTTCCACCACTCACTGTTGTTAACAGCGTGCCGGTTGCGCGTCTTAATTTTAAAATTGCAAACTGATAATCATACCTGGCATTGGCAAGATCTCTTTCTGCGGTAACAAGCAGGGTGTTGGCATCCATAACGTCTATGCTGTTTGCAATTCCATGCTCAAACTGCTTGGATACCGCATTGTAATTATCCGAGGCATATTCAACCTGCGCCTCAAGCCTTGTCAGTATTCCCGACTCTGTAATCAGGGTCAGATAGGCGCTTTCAACCTCAAAGCCGATTGATTTTTTTGCATCGGCATAACGGTATTCGCTTTGTTTTAGCTTTGCCTTTGCCTCCATAACTTCAGCCCTGCGCAGTCCTCCTTCAAAGAAGGGGAAATCCAGCTTAAGCACGGCGTATTTATTTTCATTAATTGCAGAGGCTGAACCCGGAGAGTCTTCCTTGCGTGAATATACACCTTCAAGCGAAAGGGTGGGCATAAAAGAACCCTTTGCGTAGCTGACCCGGCTTTCTGAAATTTTTTTGTCAAGACTCAGCGCTTTTAATTCGGACCTTTCAGACAGCGCCTTTTCCTTAAAACAGTCCATTGCCTGAAGAGTGCAGCCGTCAGTCAGAGATTTCCAATCGGATGAACTCGGATTTTCCCTGACATCAAAGTCTCCGCTGAGGCCTGCTTTTTTTGCCAGTTCAGCCTTTGCAAGTTTTAGATTGTTTTCTGCCTTTATGGCATCTGACTGGGCGCCTGAAAGCTCTGCCTCTGCCCTGAGAAGCACTGTCTTTGTGACCTCGCCGACCTGAAGCCTTGTCTTTGCTGCGTCCCGGTGTTTTGTAAGTCTTTCAACATTTGAGTTTACGATGTCAAGCGCCTTTTTTGATTTCAGGACCTCATAATATGCGGAGGCTATGCTTAGTAAATACTCCTCCTTGACTGAGGCAAAACCATTCCTGCTTTTCAGTATCTCATTTTTTGACATCTTGTAGGACGTGATTTCCCTGCCTCCTGTTGATAATGACTGGTCCAGTTTAAGCCCCCATGAATTGCTGTAATCCGGCTGCAGTATGGCTGCGCCTGAGCGTTTATCTTCACTGTATCTCGTATGGCTTCCAAAGGCCGAAAGAGTCGGCAGCAGGCCTGCCGCGGACATGTCTTTTTTCTGCTCTGATATAAAGAGATCTTCTCTGGCTATCTGTATGGTTTCACTGCGCTCAAGGGCCATTCCGTAAAGCTCTTCAAGGGAGTACTCCGCAGCAGACAAGATGCAGGGCATTGAAGCGGATAAAATCAGCAATGTAAAAAATAATTTTTTCATTTCGGGTCCTTTCCTATTCCGTTAATAATAAGGTTAAAGAGAGATTTGCTCATTGTTTTTGTATCGCCGATGTTAAAAATAAGCTTTAACAATACGGCGCCCCTGATGCTTGCAAAAATCATGGTGGCGCAGTCTTTGTTGTTTGAGGGCATGAATATCCCGGACCTGATTCCTTCATTAAGGATTTTTCTAATTATTTCATGCTGTACCCTGAAAAAGTTTTTTCTCAAGGGATGCATAAAAGGGAGGTTATGCTCCCTGAAAAATAAAGAGAGCAGGCGCCTTTTTTGAAACGCATAATCAAGATTCAGTTCAATGTAGGTCTGCAGGGCTTTAAGAGGGTCTTTTTGAGGCAGGTTTCTGGTGCGTTCAATGAAATCCTGCGTTTGGTCCTTAATGAGTTCAAGGCAAAGCTCTTCCTTGCTTTTGTACCTGAGATAAAGGGCTCCCACGCTTAGGCCCGCTTTGCGTGCAATCTCCGCCATTTTTGTTTTGGAATAGCCTTTTGATGAAAAAAGGCATAGGGCGGTTTTCAAAACCTTTGACTTAGGAGTCTTTTTTGCTGAACGGTGGTTCATATGAATGATGATTCATTTTAAAACTGGCGGGAAGGTTTGTCAAGCGGAATTAATCTCTTATGAATTTTAGTGATGATGTTTTAAGCCCCGCAGCTGAAAGAGCTTTATTGCCTTTTCCTTGCCTTTGACAGTTGTAGATATAGGTTCTTTTAATTCAATATGCCCTATGAGGTCGCTTTTTATGGCTGATTCAATTCCAACGACTGTGTCTTCAGTAATGAGGATTCTTGTGTCGTATTGTCTTGTCAGTTTCTCTACCCTTGCCGTGAGATTGACATGGTCGCCGATGATTGTGTAGTCCATTTTTTTCCCGGGCGCGCCGATATTGCCTATCAGCACTTCTCCGGTGTTAATCCCTATGCCGCAGTCAAGGACATCCTGTTTTTTACGCCTCCATTCCTCCTGTATCTCATTTAATCGGTCCGACATATTGAGGGCGCACCTTACGGCAAGCTCTGCATGGTCCGGCTGTTCCAGGGGCGCGCCCCAGAATGCCATTATCTCGTCCCCGACAAGTTTATCCAGAGTGCCGTTCCATTTGAATATAATATCCACCATCTCTTTAAAATATTCATTAAGTCTGGAGACGACCTCTTCGGGAGGCAGTTTTTCAGAGAGGCTTGTGAATCCTATGAGGTCAGAAAACATTACTGTCACGGTCCTTCTTTCACCTCCGAGCTTCGCTTTTTCAGGATGATTGATAAGCTCTGCAACAATTTGTGGAGAGACATAGCTTGAAAACATCTTTCTTATCTCACGCGCCTTTTTCTCTTCCTGGAAAAAGCTTATTACTGTCTGTGTTATGACAATGACAAACATATTTGAAACGGGATAGATCAGGTTTATCCAGAGGTTTTGATATGCCAGCAGATAGACGCTGAGTATGATGTAGAGGATTATAGATGCTGACGCAAGGATAGTGCCCGGGATTGCCTTCAGATTCGGAATAAAGAATCCCAGCAAGATGCCCGTTATGATGATAATTGTCAGTTCTACGACGCCGGGGCTCTTTCTGAGATAATTGTCCAGAAGAATGCTTTTTACGATACTTGCATTTTTTTCAACGCCGGGCATGTTGGCTGAAAGCGGAGTAACCTTTTGATCATATGTTGCAAGCGCTGATGTGCCGAGGAGGACAATTTTGTTTTGAAAGTACTTAGGATGGATATTGCCTTTGATGATATCTGACGCCGGTATGTACCGGAAAGTCTCTTCTTTGCCCCGGTAATTTATAAGGATGCGGCCGCTTAAGTCGGTGGGGATAAAACGGCTGCCGAGTTTTATCCCTGAGCCGCCGTATAGGATCATGTCGTTCATGCCGAAGCCAAGCGCAATTCTTGCAGTCTGAAGCGGGAAACTCGGATAACAGTCGTCTCCGAAATTTACATACATGAATTCCCACCTCAGCACTGCATCCATGTCAGGATGAGTATAGACATGCCCGAGGGATGCCGCTTTTGAGAATTCTTCAATCGGGGGGTTGACGCTCTCAGGCTTAACCGCCCATTTTTTCCACTGGATTCCCTCCTGACTTTTGACCTCCATAAATGCAGAGTCCCAGAGGGAATCCGGCACTTCCTTTGGCGTTTCAGAGACCATTTTGTCTTCGGTTGTGATGAATGCCGTAGCCAGAACTACATTCCCTGCCTTTTTGAAAACATCTGCAAGTTTATTGTCTGTTTTTTTACTCTCCCTCTCGCTGAACATGATGTCAATGCCTATGACTTTGGGCGTGCCTTCAGAGATTTTATTGACAAGATCAGCCATAACGTCTCGGCTCCAGGGCCATCTGCCGATTTCCTTAATGCTTTTTTCGTCAACAGTGACGATAATAACATCTTCAGGCGGCAGCTCATTTTTGATGAAATTCCGGATACGCAGCCGCAGGTCATAGGTTTTGCTCTCAATTTGTTCGCGGATTATCACGGAGTCAAAGAGATGCAGGGAGGCGAATAAAGCTGTTGAGACTAATGCGATGAGGTAAAACAGGCGCCTGCTTTTCATTGATGCAATTATACAGGTTTAAGAGGTAAAAGTTAAAGCTTAAAAGTGAAAAGTTAAAAGTTTAGAGTTAAAAGTTAAGAGTTAAGGGGCTGCAAATTTTTACTGAGCGGCAATAGCGCGGGGTGTACTGCCTACGGATATTTCAACCGGAGACCCGCCGGTAGTAACTACCGTATCAGTTGACGGATTAAACACATATACAACGTCTCTGTCTTCATCTGTGGCAAAGCCGTAACTGCTGTCGCTCAGAATAGCCACTCCGTAAATAGAGTATGCGCCCGTGAAAGTAATTGTGGAATATGAGTTATTTGAGACATTGATGACTTCAATGGTATTGCCCTGTGTTGCAACATAGACTTTTGTCCCGTCAGGCATAACAGCAAGGTTTCTCCCTCTTACGGCAATTGTTGCCGTAATTGTGTCATCCGACGTGCGTATTTTTTTAATGCCGGCAGACGAGCTGTCGGTAGAGACATATACGAAATTGCCGTTGGGCGTGGCTACTGCATATCTGGGACTTCCGCCGGTAGAGATGGTAGTGCTTACAGTCCGTGAAGCCACATTCACTACGCATACAGTGCCGTCTCCCCTGTTGGCTACATAAGCCTTGCCATTGGCAATTGCAATGCCTTCGGGTGAGGAAAAACAGATGTCGTCAATAGTATCTGTAACAGATTGAGTGGATGTATCTATAATACTGACGCTTCCCGTTGAACTTCCGCCGCCCTGCTTATTGACAACCCATGCCTCTGAATCGTCGGCAGTGAATGCGACTGCATAAGGTTCATTAAAACCATCATCTGAAATTTCCAGACTGAAGTCAGGCACGTCAGGGTGGCTTTTAATTACATTATCAGAGTGTCTGAATGGAATATACGCCAGTGTGCCAGCGTGACTTATTGCAAGGTTGCGCGGTTCATAACAGCTTATATCCCCGAGGGATGAACAGTTTAGCGTTGTTTGAACCGTTAATGTATTTGGATCAATAACTGAGACATTGTCTGAATCAGCATTTGACACTAATACATACAATTGAGCTGTTGTTACTGCTGACAAGGCAATTCCAAGCGTAACCGCCGAGCCGTTCAGATTAGTGGTGGTTTCTCCATTGTAAATAACACTGCCTGATGAATTAAGCGCCTCCACCAGAAAACGCCTATTTGAGCCGTTAGGCACGTTAAATGACTCTGATACTGTGCCTCCTGAATAGGAGACAGTCCTTGTGATTGTTGACATGTCAGAGGCTGATATAGTAAACCTGATGCTGGCAACATCGGCTGTTGAAGTGGTATGAAGCCCT
>JACRGX010000037.1 GCA_016212185.1 Nitrospirota bacterium | reverse complement strand
TCCGCAATAAACACTTTCAAGAAAAACCCCCAGAATATCAGAAATGCGCCTTGATAAAATTTATCAAGCGTTAATTTTCTCGGAAAGAGTATCTGCGGAAGGAAATGTCTTGCCCTGTCAATAGGACCAGATAAAATGGTTGGGAAAAATGCCACAAAAAGGGCATAATCCATAAAATTTTTTGTAGGTTTCATCAGTTCCCAGTAAATCTCAATCGTATAACTCAGCGTTTTAAAGGTATAAAAAGAGATGCCAATCGGAAGTATAATGTGGAATAAATGAGGTTCTACAGGCAAGCCCAGAGAATTCAGCATAACCTGCAGGTTATAGGAAAAGAAGTTGAAATATTTGAAAAAACCTAAAATAGATAAATTGCCGCATACACTAAGCAACAGAAATAGTTTCTTTCTTTTAATGTCTTTTGCTTCATCTATTTTTATTCCACAAAAGTAATCAATGACCGTAGAAGTCAATACAAGGGATAAAAACCTCCAGTCCCAGAACGCATAAAACACATAACTTGCCACAAGCAGCATTCTGTTCTGCCACTTATGTTTGAGCAAAAGGTATAAAATATAAACGCCAATAAAAAATAAGGCGAACTGTACTGAATTAAATATCATTATTTTGGGGGAATGAATTACCCCGCAACCTATATGCTTCAGGGCGAGGTATCAAGACTGAAAATGATTGTCCTCCCGTCATTCTGGCTTGTCCAGTCGGCGCGACTCTTCGCGTAGACTCGCTTCGGGAATCTTTCTGAAAAATCCCGATGCATCGGGACGACAAGCGGGAATGACAAACGAAGCCTCTTCTTTTATCAATTATCTGTAAGTATTATCCCATGACGTTTTAAACTTTCCTTCATATCCCTTACGTTTTTTACGCTGATTATATCACGTGCTGTAAATTTTACCTTGTATTCGTCCTCAAGAGTAGTAACCAACAACAATGCATTCATAGAATCCCATGTTGGAGTGTTATCAGGCGAAGTCTCATCACTAATTGTATCCTCCTGTATTTTCAATACCTGTGACAGAATAACTTTTAATCTTTTCATAATTGTTGCTGTATACTAGTCTTCAAATGGGTATCGGCCATTTTGCGGGGTTTTCAGACCATCGTGCAACAAAAGCCGCCATCCAGCGTTCAATGCCCCATCCAACACATGCCGTCTCAACGACATTTCCATCCTTATTGTAAATGTTCATTGGCTCTGTGAAATGTTTAGAGTGAAGGTTAAACGACGCCCCAGCTGTGCTCTCACCTTCATCTATCCGCAGGCGCAATTCCATCTTGGTTGACTGCATCATCTGGAAAGTCCTGGCAGTAGCGGCGGCGCTGACAAAAAACGGATCGGTTGCAACTTCCAAGTCTGCTGTTATATCCAGTTCATCAACCATCGCCTGCGTAAGTTCTAAGCAACGCAGTCTCGCAGTCTGCACAAAATTCCCTTCGCCAACTAAAACAACTTCCCTCATTGAATACTCCCATTGACGCAAAAGCGGCGCAAAACGAAACCCCTCATAGCGATAGCACCTGCCTTCAGCAGTAATAATTCTTCCTTGAGCAAGCCGATGGTTTTTCAGACTGCGATATACGTTATGACACACTACCGGTTCAAGAATAAAGCCTGTAGGCTCGAGCATGGAATTATCCTCAGGCGCCGATAATTTTTTCACTTTGGCAATATCGGCAAAACTGCGTATTTTCTCATAATGGGGCGGCAGGCGGTAGCCAAATGTTACCAACTGCGGATGCGAACTGAAATATCCTGTCTGAGGAATCAAATCCTGCGACATCTCTATACTTGGAAGATGCCATATCTCAGCCTTCATATCCTCTGCAAGCCTTTTAATGCGATTACAAAAAAATACGAATAGCTTGCCAGCAGGTCCGTGAAATGCATACTGTCCGGGACCTAATTCGGTTGTGTACTGGTCGGAAAATGCCTTAACAGCCTTACTGCCATGATATGGCGCTCCTGATTCATGATGCCACAACGGAGAAAGTTGTTCAACAAACCGGAATGATTTTACCGACATATCAACAACACTGGCAACTTGTTTTTTTAAATCATCCAATTCATGCCCGGTTAGATTATCACTGATTTCAAGCTCAATCACTCCATTGACAGTGTCAAGTCTCTTTAGACCTTTAATTTCAGGATGGCAGAAAGCAATATCAGAATTAATGCCTTCAACTGTGATCGTTGATACCCCGCGAAGACTGTCTATTTGTATTGCTTGAACCCCCATTTATTTATTTTAATAAAAATATAAGAGAAAATACAAGGCACTACAGTATGCAGCGCATGAATACCATTCAGAGAGATTTATAAAAAAGCAAAGAAGTGTATTTATGTGATTCTAAAACCTTTGAGGCAGTAATGAAACATATTCCTTATTTTATTGAAGAAGTGTAAAATAAAAAGACTGCATTCAACTTTGGGATGTAGTCTGCCAAATAAATATGAGTCACTGGTGAAAAAGAAGACAACAGAAACTGTCAGACCCTTCTAACACAAGAGACACTTAGCGTCTGAACGATAGGGGTCGTTCCGGTAGATAACTAAATGAAGAAATGGCAAAAAATTACTATCTATATTTTTATTGCATTGCCTATTCTGGTTGGTGTTGCCATCTGGGGTATTGATAAACTCATGGGGCACATGTGTGGTAATAACGTTATAGAGGAAGTTCTATCCCCGGATCAAAAATTAAAGGTAGTAATTTTTCAGCGGGATTGTGGAGATAAAACAGGGTTCAGCATACAAGCCTCTCTAATTTATGCGTCAAATTTACTTCCAAACAAAAGTGGAAATTTATTTACTTCTGACATTTATTATGGTAGAACTCCATCAGGACATGGCGGTAGTCCTAAGATTCAAGCAATATGGCAACATAATGATACTATCGTTATAAAATACCATATGGATACAAAGGTATTTAAAGCTGAAAAAAAGCTTAACGGTGTAAACATAATATATGAAACTTATTAACTGTAAACTAATCACAGCATGTATTGATCTTCCCTGCGGCAGAGACCACAGGGAATCTAATGTAAGGAATTTCTTTTTATTACATTTGCTCGCTAACCCCGTGACAAGTTGAAGCGACCCTTGCGGAGACCCGTTTCGGGACCACGGGGAATACGCTCGCTGTCCATTTAAATTTGCGACCAAAGGAAGATTTTTTATTTTTTGATTATTCCTTAGATGAAAAAATTCATGAATAGCACCAGGATCTATTATCCCGAATTAGATAGCCTTCGCTTTATAGCTTTTCTGTTAGTCCTCATCCATCACTCGCCTTTTGCTGAAGTCATTCCAGCCTTTGGAATTCTAATAAGATATGGCTGGATTGGAGTTGACCTGTTTCTATGTCTCTCCGCCTTTATGTTCGCAAGACTGTTATTTGTGGAATATCAGAGGGAAGGTAACATCAATATTGCTTATTTCTATATTCGTAGGGCGCTCAGGATTTGGCCGTTATATTACATCTTCTTCGGCATAACACTTATTTATTCCATCTATCTATATGGGTGGAGTAGTGGCATTTTGTATCGCTCGCTGGGAATGTTAACCTTTACTGATAATCTCTTCTCCATGAGTCTGGGATATAATCATTTTATCGCATACACTGCTCATTTGTGGACAATTTCTTATGAAGAGCAATTTTACTTAGTCATACCATGGGCATTACGAGTTTTCTATAGATTAAAAAAAACAACCACTATTTATATTTTAGGCACAGTCATGTTGATGGGTGTGATTATCAGGGCGGGCTTTATTTATTATAAAATCGGCCCTCCGGCCATCTGGGTTTTCCCCTTTACTCATTTTGAGTCTATTTTGGGCGGTCTTATTATTGGCTTGGGTCTATTCGATCAGTATCTGAAGAAAATCCCAGTCTGGATACTGCTTATTGCTGGGATTATTGCACTCTGGCCAGTTACAATCCTGCAAAAAACCAGTCTCATCCAATGGAAACTAATGCTCACCTATCCATTAATTGGGATTGGCATGTCGCTCATCCTATTCGCTATCATGCAGGGCGGGCTTGGGCCCATATCAGTTTTGTTCAGAAACAAACTGTTTCGCTACCTCGGAAAAATTTCCTATGGTTTGTATGTTTATCACATTGCCTGCGGACCGTTAGCATTCGAAATCACTAACACTTTCGTCTCGCAAAACAGCCTACTTGTGTACCCGGCAGCAAGATTGACAATTAGATTGATTGTGACAGTCCTTGTTTCAACGATGTCTTATGAAATATTAGAGAAACCATTCCTGCGATTGAAAGAACGATTTACGTTCATCCATTCGCGTCCGATATAAGAAGTTTCTTAGCGGCAACATAACAAACCCTATATTAGGATATTCCTAAATTGACAAGACATAACTGTTAAAGTTTTTGACAAAATATTATAGTTTATTATATTTTAAATAAATACGATAGGTTTGTTATTAAATTCACAGTGATTGCCATGAAAAAAGAAAAAACAGAACTGAAGCATTTCTGCTCGTTGAAACTGCCTCATTACATAATTCCCAAGATAATCAGTTTTACTGATTATCTGCCGCGGACATCAACCGGAAAAATAGACCGCAAAAAACTTGAAAGCGAAAGCGTATGAGAGGACTACTCTCCTGCCTGTCAATCTATTGAAATCATTAATCATCGGGATAACAGGATGTTTGGGCAGTCATCTGGCAGAACACTTGCTGGAAAAAGGCTGTGCCGTTTCAGGGACTAAGAAAACCGGAGAGCCGGTTGACAATATTAAGCATCTCATCAGTAAAGTCAAAGTTCTTGATATTGATTTAAATGATAACGAGTCAATCCTGAGAATTGTTAAAGAGACTGGCCCTGACCAAATCTACTTCCTTGCATCAGCAGGCAGGTTTGATGATTACGGAAATATTTATAAGACAAATGTTGAAGGGACAATAAATTTTTTTGAATCCCTGACCGCCTTCTCCTGCAGGGCTCGTATTGTCCTGACAAGCTCAAGCGCTGTTTACGGCATCCACATAGGTACTAATGCTTTAAAGGAAACTGATGCGCTCTTGCCGTCAAATCATTATGGGTTAGGCAAGGTCTTTCAGGAAAAAATAGCGAAATATTATTTCAATAATCATAATCTTGATGTTATTATAGCAAGACCTTTTAATTTCACCGGACCGAGAGAAAACCCTTTTTTAGTCTGCACAGATTTCGCACGGCAGATTGTGGAATTTGAAAAGGGCAAAAAAGAGCCGATTATAAGTGTTGGTAATCTGGATGCTGAAAGAGACCTTACAGACGTAAGAGATACGGCAGCCGGACTTGCTCTTTTAGCAGAAATGGGGGGGAAAGGAGAAATTTACAATTTATGCTCGGGCAGGGCGTATAAGATACAGGCAATACTTGATAAATTATTGTCAATGAGCAGGGTGAAGATTGAAGTTAAGGTTGAAACCGGCAGGCTTAGAACAGGCGAGACAACGATACATTATGGAGATAATTCAAAATTATTCTCATTGACAGGCTGGAAGCCTCAAATTCCCTTGGATAAGACATTGGAAGACGTTTTAAATTATAATAGAAAATGAAAATGAACTGGCAGGGTAAAAAAGTTCTGGTTACAGGCGCCGCTGGATTTATAGGCAGCCATCTCACAGAGAGGCTCGTCCAGTTTGGCGCAAATGTGACTGCATTCATACGATACAATTCAAGAGGCTCCCGCGGCTCGCTTGAGATGCTCCCAAAAGAGCTTCAATCTGAGATAAAGATAGTGATGGGCGACCTCAAAGACCCTTATGCTGTAAAAAACGCTGTGAAGGGACAGGAGATAATTTTTCATCTTGCCGCGCTTATCGGAATCCCTTACAGCTATGTGCATCCAATAAATTATGTTCAGACCAATGTCCTTGGCACTTCTTACCTGCTTAGCGCATGCCTTGACGAAAACATAGAAAAATTCATCAACACTTCCACAAGCGAGGTTTATGGGACGGCAAAGTATGTCCCCATTGATGAAGGACATCCGCTTCAGGGACAATCACCCTATTCTGCAAGCAAGATAGCAGCTGATAAAATGGCTGAGAGTTTTTTCTGCGCCTTTAAACTGCCTGTCGCCATAATCCGCCCATTCAACACCTACGGGCCCAGACAGCCTTCAAGGGCCGTAATCCCTACAATTATTTCACAGGCCATGAAAAATAATAAAATTAAACTTGGTTCACTTACGCCTACAAGAGACTTGAATTATGTAGGAGATACAGTCAGCGGATTTATCAGGGTTGCTGAAGTGCCTGAGTCCGCCGGAGAGGTAATAAACATCGGCTCCTCAAAAGAGATATCGGTCGGAGACCTTGCAAAAAAAATATTTATGCTCCTTGGAAAATCTCCGGAGATTATTACTGAAGAGAGGCGTCTGAGGCCTGAAAAAAGCGAAGTTGAAAGACTTCTTGCAAATACTGATAAGGCAAAAAAAATATTGAATTGGTCCCCTGAGATAACGCTGGATGAAGGGTTAAAAAGGACTATTGCATGGACAGTGCAGAACCCGGACTTTCATAAGGTTGATGCATACCATATTTAACAATGTCGTCATTCCCCGATTAAATCGGGGAATCCAGATGCCCTTTACCTTATCAAAAATGGGACTGGATTCCGTGTCAAGCACGGAATGACATAAAAGGAGAACTTTCGTATGAAGGCAGTTATTCTCACAGGGGGTAAAGGGACAAGGCTTGCGCCTTATACAACTGTTTTGCCTAAGCCGCTGCTTCCCATCGGGAAGATACCAATTCTTGAGATTATCCTCAGACAGCTTAAGCATTACGGCTTCTCTGAGGTTGTCCTTGCGTGCGGTTATCTGTCTGAGCTGATACAGGCTTATCTTATGACTAACAAAATCTCAAAACACCTTAAGATAAACTATCACAGGGAGGAGCATCCGTTAGGGACCGCGGGGGCGCTGGCTACAATTGAAGGACTTGATGAAACATTTCTTGTCATGAACGGCGACATACTTACAACACTTGATTATTCAAAGTTGGTTCAATTTCATAAGGAGAAAAAAGCCGCGCTTACTATTGCCATTACACAGAAGAAAGTTCAGATTGAGCTCGGCGTACTGCACATGAATGATAAAAATCAGATTACGGGGTACGAGGAAAAACCCGTAAAGATATTTCCCTCAAGCACCGGTATCTATATATACGAACCTCGTGTATTGAATTACATTACAAAAAATACATATCTGGACTTTCCAACTCTGGTTATAAGACTCATTGAGGCTGGAGAGATAGTTGCAGGTTATCCCATAGATGCCTTCTGGCTTGACATGGGGAATAAAGACGACTATGAAAGGGCCGTCATTGAATTTGAACGGAATATCTCGGCATTCCACATTGCCAATGGCTCGTAGAGAGGAGTAACTCCAATCATGAATTTTAATTATTTAATCTGGGCTTTAGTTGCAATAATGTACACACCAATTTTTTATAGGTTGTACAAGGTCGGTTGGTCAGATGATTATTCGCACGCTTATTTCATCTTTCCAATTGTTTTGTGGTTAATATGGCGCAAACGCGCTGAGCTTAAACAAATCTTTCAAAATACACCATATGTCAAAAACTTTTTTAGTTTGCCTGTCTTCTTGCTTGGATTATTAATGTTTGTCTTCGGCTGGCATCAGGATTATGATTTTATTTTAACTTTTTCACTGATACCGCTCTCATTAGGCTTAACAACTTACATTTATGGAATGAATATTACTAAGGCCGTATCTTTCCCGCTTTTTTATCTTATATTTCTCGTCCCGCCTCCAGCGGCAGTTTTAGACGCCATTACCTTACCTATGCGTCATGGGGTTTCCGTCGTTGCTGAAATAATCCTGAGGTTTTTTGATTACCCCATTACGCGTAATGGCTTACTGATTACAGTGGGTTATAATGAAATTTTTATGGGAGCCCCGTGCAGTGGATTCCGCTCTTTGATTACTATGTTTTCCCTCGTACTGGCTTATGTATATATAAGCAAAGGGGCCTTATTGAAAAAATTTGTTCTTGCTGCTCTAATTATTCCTTTTGCGTTGGTAGGTAATGTCCTTCGTGTTATAACGCTTTGCTTAATAACGTTCTATTTCGGTGAAGAAGCCGGACAGGGGTTTTTCCATAATTTCAGTG
>JACRGX010000036.1 GCA_016212185.1 Nitrospirota bacterium | reverse complement strand
GCCTTAACAAGCATCCGTGGAAGAGTCAGGGCATAAAAGCCGTCTTTAAAAATATTCTCGACTGTAAAGCCGAGCGCAAAACCGCCGATAGCGGCAATAAAGATAACGATGCCGCCTGCGATGATGTTTCTTCTGTCGTGTTCCATAAAGAATCCTCCTTTAGGTCAAGTTGTTTTGATTTTTATTCATCTATCGGTTTCTCCATAAGCCACCAGGGAGTTCCCATGAGTTTGGCTCCGTCGTCTTTAGAAATAAAGGTGTGCATCGCATCGTTTGTAAAATATCTCCAGAAGGACGGTTCGTATTCCTTGTTGAGTATTTTAAAATTTCCCTTCTTCTCCTGCTCTTTCAGAAATTTACGGTATGCGTCTAACGGTTCTACTCCGGCCTGTTGGAAAATGATACGCCCTCCGTACTTTTCATACAACGACTTGTTGATCTTCCATGTCTTGACAAAATGCCGCGCCATATTTCGTTTTATCGCCTTCATCTGCTCTTCCATGCCTTTGCCCCTCTCTGCCATTTCTTTGGTAGTCTTGAGGATGCTTTCCAGATTTTGCAGATAAGCGGTCTTTTCTTTTTGTTCTTTTTCCGTGAGGGCGCCGGATTTCAATTCTTCCGCCGCCTTTTTCCTATCCTTTTCAAACTTGGCCTGATTCCGTTTTTCCAGTTCATCCGTCCTCTGCATAAAGACATCCAATTCGGCCTCTGTAGGCTCAATCTTGTTTCCCTTCGCATACTTTTCCAGAAGCGCGCCGAAGATCAGTCCGTTCAACTTGTCTTTATCTTTGACCGCGATCGGTTTTCCAAGAACCACAGCAATCGTATCTTTGTCAGTTGAGTTTGTTTGGGAGAATGACGGAATAACAAAACCGAGGAACGCCGCGATTATGAGAATTCCTGAAATTTCGTAAGTTTTCATTTTTATCAAACTCCTTTTGTGACAGAGTTAGGTTCCTTTTTGTTGCTCACTCGTCTTTTCCCGGAAATACAGAAAGAGAGGCAATGCACAGCTTAACCCCACAGCCAGATTAATGACTACGAACCACCATGGATTAGGAGTATTGCATTGTTTTGCCTCTTTGAAAAGAAAAGGCCAGAACACAAAAGACGAAATGAACAAGTCAACCACAAAACCCAGCGAAGCCCCGGCAGAAACAACTTCCTCGATAAAGAGCACGACATCAAATCCATTTTCAAAGATAAAGGAGCCGAAAAAGTAATAAGGTAATACAGTCCCTAAAATCGCAGCGACTAAATAGTAAGCCCTCATTTTCCCACCCCCTTTCTCTCTGCTTAACTACTGTCTTTCGACCATTTTTAAATAATTCTTCCAGACTCATGTATCCCTATGAGCTATTGCAAATGCGACATTCCGGCTTGCAGCCGAAGACTCAATTAGCCGAACATGCTCATATCCAGCCTTCTCCATAAGCATTACCACCTCATCCGGCGAATAAAAGTTGTAGACCGTCAATGGAAAATCCGCCAACACCTTTTTTTCTCTGGGACGGAAGCCAAGAACGAAACTCGCACCTTTCTTCATCACCCGTCGGATCTCCCGAAGGTCATCGAGAGGGTTCTGCCAGAAGTAAATGGTATGAACAGAAAAGACCTTGTCGAAGCAATAGTCAGGATAAGGAATACTGCTGCTGTTACCGCGTTTTACCTCGACCCGTCCCTCGGCGATCCAGCGGCGGTTGTGCCGGGTTGCCATTTGAAGCATAGTTTTGGATGCATCCAGACCGGCAGCAAATCCTTGCGGAATTTTCGCTGCAGCCTGAGCGATGGTTCTACCATGTCCGCAGCCAATCTCCAGCACCTTATCATCAGGCTGTAAGTCCATGAGTTGTAAAGCAGTTAGATTTTCTATTGATGTTTCAATCGCCATGATTCGCGCAAGCAACATTCCGAAAAGACCGCTCGGAGAGCGACTCTGCTTAGCGATAAACTCAGGATGCCTCATTGTGTTCCTTTCTCATCGGCTTTCGTTCACGCAATGCCATACGAACACCCTGCCAATAGGCAATGGATGCTCCAAGGAGTGCCAATCCAAAGCCGATGGTCAGCTCGTTCCAGCCTGCAATACAGCTTTTGGGAATTACAGCACCGTATCCGATGACAACGGTGGTAACAAGAAATATGAGTAATGGATAGAAATGATTCAGTGTCAAAGGCACAGGGATCGCATCAACATGGTCATGCCCAAGAACCTTGCGCAGCGTTCGCTGAACTCCCTCTATATAACAAATGGCAGCAAAAAAGAGTGCTATCCCAAAGCCAAAGCTGTGCTCATTGATTCCTGCAATGCAGCTGCGCGGGATGATGAATCCGTATGCAATCAAACCCGCAAGAAAGATAAAAATAAAGAGGGGTATGAGGTGACGGAGTCTCAAGACAGGGATTTTGGAAGGGTTGAGACTGTCTGCAGCAAGATCGCGAAGCACAAGGTGGATTCCAAGCCAGTAGGTCACACAGGCAGCCACAATAAAAATGCCCAAACCAACTGTCGGCGGATTTATACCCGCGAGACAACTCTGTGGAATTGCAATGCCGTACGAAATCAAAATTGTGGGCAATGTGAATCCAAGAAGCGGATAAAAATAACTGAATTTCATACACGGTGTTCCCACAGGGCAAGCCTGGTTTCTTTGCCATTTAAACATTACTCACCTCACATTTGACTGTTGTTTGTAGCTTCAAATCGCATATCTGCGTCCACTGGTGTAAACTTTCTACCCTGCTTTTCAACAGGCAGGGTTCGTCCAACGATC
This sequence comes from Nitrospirota bacterium, assembly GCA_016212185.1. Taxonomy (NCBI): domain Bacteria; kingdom Pseudomonadati; phylum Nitrospirota; species Nitrospirota bacterium. The sequence goes on along the minus strand of JACRGX010000036.1, from coordinate 1,671 downwards.
CGACGCAGAGCTTTTTGATCGGCAGAGAATTCAAAAAATATCGGGTCTATGAAGAATCCGACAAAGAAGCTGCTCGCCGCCATCTTGATTATGACATTTGTTCCGTCCTTTTTTTCCTTTTCGCGGAAGCGGGATAAACGAAACTCGTAGGAACGAAGCAGATCCGGAACACCATAGCGAATTTTTATAATCTCGCCTCGAACGAGCAAGTCCCAATTTTGTCGTATGAACGGCACTACGGATGGTCCGGCAACAAAGTTTGTTGTATATGATTCTTCTGCAAGTCTCTTTTGTTTACCAAGTTCTTGCCGATAAATGATCTTATCCCCTTCCGCACGCACCTCTGCACGTTCTCCATTCGTATGACGGACATAACCGTAGCTGACAAATCGTCCGTTGCTCAAAAGCAATTCATCTTCGGCGGCAGCAGCTCCGCTTGAATCGGTAAAACACGATTTCGAGTGCTCTCCCCCTTTATCTACAAAATGAAGTTTCCAGCGATAAAGAAGCTCTTTCTGACGACTATCAACCCCATAAAGTGTTGCCGTCATCGTATCAACAGGCTCTGAGCTAAGAGGACACGCGAATAAGAAACCCGGGGAGAAAACTGCTGCTCCAGATATGCATATTGCCATTAGACTGAAATAAGCGGCTTTAACAATGGGACTCATAAAAGGATTCCATTCGTTCATGTATAGGAAATTATAAAATCTTTTAGACAGGATTTACATGATTTACAGGATATAAAAAAAGAAGAAATCTTGTTTATCCTGTTTATCCTGTCTAATATTTGGTTTTTTCGTTCTTATTTTCTACCACGGAATCTCATCGTTAAAATGAAAAAATTTACCTGTTGGTCCATCCTGATTGAGAGTCGCAAGCCTTACAGCGGTCTTTGCGCCTTCTTCAACTCCCATTGGAGCCATGTCAGTCCCTAAATCGGTCTTGACCCAGCCCGGATGTGCGGAATTGACTTTTATCGGTGTATCTCTTAAAAGTGAAGCAAGGTGAACGGTAAATTGATTCAATGCCGCTTTAGATGCATCATACGAAAATGGTTTAACCTGTGAATAATCCGACTTCTGATCGCTTTGAATCGTAAGGGAGCCTAAGATGCTTGAAACATTCACAATACGTCCGGCATCGCTTTTTCTCAAAAGTGGGAGAAGTGCCTGAGTCAGCTCTACCTGCCCGAATAAGTTTACATCAAAAATCTTTCGTAGAGCCACAGGGGATACAGTTCCAGCGCTGTTTGCAAACAACGGCTCTTCGGCATGCACCATGCCGGCATTATTTACCAAAATATCCAGTTTCCCATAATGCTTTTCAAAATATTGCTTCACCTGTTTGATGTGATTTGAATTTGTAATATCCAACTCTATACACTCTACATCGAGTCCTTGCTCCTTCAACTTTTTTGAAGCAGATAAACCTTTGGAAATGTCTCTTGCACCCATAAAGATTTTGATGCCTTTCATGGCAAGCTGACGGCTTGTCTCAAAACCCAAACCTTTGTTAGCACCTGTTACTAATGCAATTTGCTTTGCTGACATAGTATCCTCCTTTATTTTCCATATTCCAATGGACGTTTATTTCAAAATCTGTACAACAAAATCTTTTGCTTCTTGGGCAAGTTTAAACCATTCGTTCTGTGTGCTTGGTGCAACCGCT
>JACRGX010000035.1 GCA_016212185.1 Nitrospirota bacterium | reverse complement strand
GTGCCGGTCTTTGAATGCATCTGAAGGATTTATAAATGCACTTAAAGAGCTTGTGCTGACAAAAATAAATCAAACAGTAAATCTCCCCTCCCTTGACGGGAGGGGATAAAGGGGAGGGTGAAAATACCATATTATCACCCCCACCCTTGCCCTCCCCCGTATAGGTGGAGGGTTTAGAGGCGCAGGGAATTACCATGTTAATAGGAGTTACATGATAAGAATAGCTATTGTGGGCGGAGGGCTTTCAGGCCTAAGTACCGCTTATGCCCTTTTAAGCAGAAGGGATAACTTGCAGATTGCGGTGTTTGAATCTGATATGAGAGCCGGCGGAAAAATCTGGAGCGATAAAACAGACGGCTTCCTCTGTGAAAAAGGTGCAAATGGATTTCTTGACAACAAACCCATAACGCTTGAGTTGTGCAAAGAGCTGGAAATTTCACCCCTCAGAAGCAATGAGAACGCAAAAAAAAGATTCATCTATTCAGGCGGGATGCTCAACGCACTGCCTGATTCACCGTCTGCATTTTTGAAATCAGGATTCATGTCGTGGAAGGGAAAGCTCAGGCTTGCCCTGGATCTTATTGCCCCGAAAGGTCCTGATGATGAAACAGTTGCGGATTTTGTTATACGGCGGCTTGGAAAAGAAGCTCTTGAAAAACTGATAGACCCCATGTGTTCAGGCATATTTGCCGGAGACCCGCATAAGATGAGCATTAAACACTGCTTCCCGAAGATAAAAGAACTTGAACAGGAATACGGCAGTCTCATACGCGCGATGATAAAACTGCAAAGAGCAAAGAAACTCAAATCTCAAATCTCAAATCTCAAATCTGAAAATATCAGCCCTGCCCCTTCAGGCACGCTTACATCTTTTTATGACGGAGCTCAGACCATTACCGATGCGCTTAAAGAAAAACTTAACGGAAGAGTAACACTTGGCGTTTCTGCGCACGGTATTGAGAAAAAAGGCAATCTGTATCAGCTCCATACGTCGCAGGGTATTGTTAATGCAGATGCGGTTGTTCTTGCAACCCCTGCCTATGCCTCTGCGGAAATCCTGAAGGACTTTGACAGGGAATTGTCACAGACACTCGCAGGCATCCCATACGCGCCGGTGGCCGTTATATGTTTTGGATACAGGCGTGACAAGGTATGCCATGACTTAAACGGCTTTGGATTTTTGATACCTCATATAGAAAGCAGAAAAATCCTCGGCACGCTGTGGGACTCAAGCATATTCCCGAACCGGGCGCCTGAAGGACACATTCTTTTAAGAACCATGGCTGGCGGCGCAAAATCTCCGCATCTCGCGTTCCTTGACGACAACGTGCTGATAAACACTGTCTTTGACGAATTGAAGCCCCTCGTCTCGCTTAAAGAAGACCCCTCTCTGGTGAGAATTTACAGATGGGAAAAGGCAATTCCCCAATATGTCATCGGACACGGCGACAGGTTAAGACTGATTGCCAAAAGACTTAAATCTCATCCTAACTTATTCCTGACGGGCAACGCATACAAAGGCGTAGGCATGAATGACTGCATTGAAAATGCCTATAAACTTGCGGATGAAATTCTGATAAAAGTTAATGAATAAATGGCGCATATATTGCAAACAACTCATGCCAGAACAACTCTCCTGCATAAACCAATAGTTCACATTTTATTAATTGTCATAATCGGTTTGATTGCATACTCAAATACGTTCCATGTGCCTTTTCAGTTTGATGATCATAACTTTATTGTTGACAACCATAAATTAAGAAACCTCAGTAGCTTCTGGCCGACTGCCGGGTCCAGATGGGTTGGGTTTTTGACATTTGCCTTGAACTATAAATTTGGAGGACTTAACGTTACAGACTACCACATAGTTAATATCATCATTCATATCATTAATGCCTTGCTCGTTTACCGGCTTGTCATCCTGACCTTTCAAACGCCGTATTTCAACCTTCATCCTTCAACCTTCAACCCTCGTTCTTCTTTAATCGCCTTATTTTCAAGTTTGCTCTTTGTCTCGCACCCAATTCAGACGCAGGCAGTTACATATATCGTTCAGAGGTTTACATCCCTTGCAACGATGTTTTATCTCCTGAGTCTGGTGATGTATGTGAAATGGAGGCTCAAGTCAGAGCAGCAGAGCAATAGCACATCAGAACAGCAGGTTAAGAAAACTATTCTTGCACAATTACGCTGCCGCACTTCTGCGCTGCTGCTCTACTG
>JACRGX010000034.1 GCA_016212185.1 Nitrospirota bacterium | reverse complement strand
TATTATTAAGTGAAGAATGAAGACCTGACCCTAAAAATCGCAAAGCTCTTTAATGATATTGCGGACCTGCTTGAAATAAAGGGTGAGAACCCTTTCAGGATCAGGGCATACCGAAGGGCAAGCCAGAACATTGAGGGCTTTCCAAAGGACATTGCTGAGACGCCTGAAAAAGAGCTCATGGAAATCCCCGGCATAGGGAAAGACCTTGCAGGAAAGATTATTGAATATGTAAAGACAGGACATTTAACCGTTTTTGAAGAGCTTAAAAAAGAAGCGCCTCAGGGTATTTCTGAGATTCTATCAATCCCGGGTATTGGACCGAAGACTGCAAGGCTTATTTCCACGAAAATCAAAATAAAAAACATTGACGACCTTGAGCAGCTTGCAAAAGAAGGGAAACTCAGAGGGCTTCCCGGCATTAAGGCAAAGACTGAGGAAAATATTCTTAAGGGCATTGCTATGGTCAAAAGGCGCACGGACCGCCAGCCCATAGGCAGGGTGCTGCCGATTGCAGAAGATATATTGGGGCAGTTAAGACAAACCGCGCCGGTAAAAGAAATCTTTCTTGCAGGAAGCCTCAGAAGATGGAAAGACACAATAAAGGATATTGATATCCTTGCAACATCAGGAGCGCCAAAGGAAGTTATGAATGTCTTTATCCATCTGCCGCAGGCAAAAGACGTCCTTGCTCACGGGACTACAAAATCAAGCATTGTCACCCGTGAAGGCATTCAGGTGGACTTGAGGGTGGTTGAGGAAAACTCTTTAGGTTCCGCGCTCTGTTATTTTACCGGAAGCAAGGAGCATAACATACGGTTAAGGGAGATGGCGCTGAAAAATGGGCTTAAGATAAATGAATACGGAATATTCAGGACAACGACAGGCAGAAAAATCGGAGGCAAAAATGAGAATGATATTTACAAGGCGCTGGGGCTTTTGTTCATCCCTCCTGAGATACGGGAGGACAATGGAGAGATTGAGGCTGCAGCGGCAGGCAAACTGCCCGAACTCATAAACATTGCGGATATAAAAGGCGACCTTCATGTTCACACAAAATGGAGCGACGGCAGTCATGACTTTGAAGAGCTTGTCAGCAAGGCAAAAAAAAGGGGGTACGAATACATCGCAATCACAGACCATTCCAAAGGTCTGGGTATCGCAAGGGGGATGAGCGAGGAGCAGGTGTTAAGACAAAACAGGGAGATTAAAGAGATAAACAAAAAATTAAAAGGCTTTAAACTGCTCTCCGGAATTGAGGTGGATATACGGAGCGATGGCACACTGGATTATCCCGCGAAGGTCTTAAGGGAACTGGATATAGTTGTTGCATCCATACATTCAGGGTTCAGGCAGGGCCGGGAGCAATTAACAAAGAGGCTTATATCCGCCATGAAGAATCCGCACGTATCAGTAATCGCACACCCCACAGGCAGGCTTATGGGAGAAAGAAACGCTTACGATGTGGACATAGATGAAGTTTTGAAGACCGCAAGTGAGACAGGGACTGCCATGGAGATAAACGCATATCCTTTCAGGCTGGATCTTAACGATATATACGCAAAAAGGGCAAAGGAGATGGGGATATTGCTTGTCATCAGCACAGACACGCATATGACATCCCATTTTGGCTATATGATTTACGGCGTAAGCGTTGCAAAAAGGGGCTGGCTTGAAAAGAAGGATGTCTTAAATACTTGTGATTATGAAGCGCTGATGAAACGGCTTGCGGCTAAGAAGAAATCTCCTTGAATTCTTTCAGATTTTCTGGTAAGGTTTAAACAATCGCAGGAGGGTCTGTCTTGAATAAAAAAATCCGCAAGTTTCTGACTACTGTTCACTGCCTGCCTGCCGGCAAGGCAGGTTCACTGTTCACTGTCTTTTACTCTTTACTTTTCTCTGTCTTTTTCTATTCATGCGCCACTGCCCCTACGGCAGAAAACCTGAAAAATGCCGAGGTTCATTATAAGATAGGCATGTCGCACTGGACAGAGCAAAAACTGTATGACGCCTCTATAGAATTTCAAAAGGCAATTAATTTAAATCCCAAGGATAAATTCTCCCTGAACGCACTTGGTTTGCTAAGCACTGAATTTGAAAAATATGAAGAAGCAGTCTCTTATTATAAACGGGCAATAGCAATAGACCCGAATTATTCGGATGCAATGAACAACCTCGGCGCAACATATGTGAGGATACGAAAATGGGATGAGGCAATAAATTATTTTAAGGCGGCATTAAAAAACCCCCTCTATTCCACCCCTGAAATGGCATATTCAAATATGGGCTGGGCGTTTTACAACCAGAGTGATTATATCAGTGCGGCAGATGCGCTTAAAAAAGCCCTTCTGAGAAACCCAGACATCCCGAGGGCAAATTATATACTCGGGCTTGTTTATGTTAAGTTAGGTGAGGATGATAAGGCTTTAGAGCAGTTTAAAAGAGCCGTTTCATTAGCCTCCGATTATACAGATGCGCACTGGGAGCTTGCCAATGCTTATCTCAGGGAAGGCGACAATGAAAAGGCGCTCAGGCATTTCAATGCCGTGGTTAACAGCGGCGGAACTGATGTGAGGGTCAGGCAGGCACAGCAGTACATTGAACAATTAAAGTAAAAATCATTTTAAAATGTAATTCGTCACATTATTTATCATGGAAACGCCCGGCAGGCTTTTAAAAAAAACGCGGGAAGAAAAAGGGCAGACATTAGAAGACATTTCAGGTTTTCTGAAGATCAGGCATGACTACCTCGCCGCACTTGAAGATGAAGCCTATTCGTTTCTGCCCGGAGATGTTTTTATCAAAGGATATCTGCGCATTTACTCCAATGCCCTCGGCATCAACGCTGATTATGTCTTAGACCTTTATAAGAAACAGGTTGACGCGGCACGTTCCCTTGAGTCCCCGCCTGTAAAGACTAAGAATACAGTTGACTACAAGAAATATATCGCAATATCCGCCTCTGCTGCTATAATTTTACTGCTTACCGTTTTGGCTGTAACGCGCAAATATCAGGAGTCTGCAGTAACTGAGATCCGGAATATGACAAAAAGCCTTCAGACTCAGGCTGATGCGCCTAAAATGTTCTCCCTTGAAATAATCGCAATTGAAGAGACATGGGTCTCTGTAAGCACCGGCGAAGACGGAAATGACCAGCGTCTGCTTAAGCCCGGGGACACTGTACGGTGGACGGCACAGGAGAGTTTTTCAATCAAGGTCGGCAATGCAGGCGGGATAAAGATTATATTTAACGGCAGGGATATCGGCAGTCTCGGCCCGAGCGGCAAGGTCATAAATCTGGTCCTGCCTGAAAGTGTGAAAACAGATGCGGGCGGTGCATAGTCATTGAAAAACGAACTCATAGAAAAACTTATCAGGGAGGCGGAGAAGTCAATGAAAAACTCTCTTGCGCCTTATTCTAAGTTTAAGGTCGGCGCAGCGCTTCTGACAAAGAAAGGCCATATATACACAGGCTGCAACATTGAAAATCCATCACTCATGCTGAGCGCTTGCGCCGAGAAAACGGCAATGCTGAAGGCCCTCTCAGAAGGCGAATGCGCATTTAAGGCAGTTGCTGTTGTTTCAAGCGCAGGTAAGCATTGTTATCCGTGCGGTTCATGCAGGCAGATACTCTATGAGTTCGCCGGAGATATTGACGTCTACACTGCCAATGCAAATGAGATTAAGCGGTATTCCCTTAAGGAACTCCTGCCATTTGCATTCAGTGTTTAGTATGACTTTTGCTTAGATTTTTTTATTAAATTTAATTAAATAAAACTGTTGACAAATCCAAATCCGTGCTGTATCTTTTTCCATACTTATATTTTAAGAAATAATTTTAAAGAAAGGAGAGGCATCATGACTAAGGCTGAACTTATTAAGGCTGTGGCAGAGGGCGCGAAGATTTCAAAAACCGCTGCTGTCAAGGCAATTGATTCAATGATTAATGGAATCAAAAAAGCGCTTAAAAAAGGCGACAAGGTTACCCTTGTTGGTTTTGGCACTTTTTCTGCCGTTAAAAGAAAATCAAGAAAAGGGCGCAATCCGAGAACGGGCGAAGAGATCAAAATTCCTGCAGCAAAGGTTCCTAAGTTCACATCAGGCAAAGCGCTGAAGGCTGCCGTAAAATAAATTGTTATCACAGGCGAAGTAATTCTTGAAAGAATTACTTCGCCTGTGATTTTTTATGAAAAATTAAGCTGAAGTCTCTGTATCTTTGAGGCAGAACCGGTCTTTGGGTCTATATCAACGACAACCGCGGAAAGAATGGAAGGCCCCTTTGCGGTCTCAAAGCGGACAGGTATCTGCGTAAGAAATTTTCCAATTATCTGCTCTTTTTTTATCCCTATGATTGAGTCCGTTGGACCCGTCATGCCGACATCGGTTATGAATGCAGTGCCCTGAGGCATTATCATTTCATCCGCAGTCTGAACATGCGTATGCGTGCCGATTATTGCAGTGACTTCTCCGTCAAAATACCTGCCGAAGGCGGCTTTCTCCGAGGTTGCCTCGGCATGAAAATCAACAATAATTATATTTGTCTCAGCCTTGAGTCTGGCTATTTCTCTTTTTGCAATCTGAAAAGGGCAGTCCATCTGGCTCATGAATACCCTTCCGGAGATATTGAGCACAGCGACACTGACTGCATTGGCAGTTTTCATAACAATGCTTCCATGTCCGGGCACGCCGTCAGGATAGTTGGCAGGTCTTAACAGTCTGCTCTCTTTTGTAATATATGTTACTGCTTCTTTTTTGTCCCAGATGTGATTCCCTGATGTCAGGACATCCACGCCCATTAAGAAAATCTCTTCACCGATCTCCCTTGTTATGCCGAAACCGCCGGCGGCGTTCTCCGCATTGGCAATCACAAAATCCAGCTTTATTTTTTCAGCTATTGTGGAAAGTCCTTCCTTAAGCGCCTTCCTGCCGGGCTGTCCCACAATGTCGCCGATGAAAAGTATTTTCATAAAAATTATAAAATAGGGTTCAAGGTCGGAGCAACTCTCGGAATCGAGTCGTACCGAGTTCGCGTAGACTCGCTTCGAGATTCTTTAATGATAATTGTTAATTGATAATTTTTACTTGAATTTTTAACCCCTTGTACCCTTCTTGTATTTATTTCGCATATTCCACATATCTGGATTCCCTCACTACTGTAACTTTTATCTGTCCTGGATATGTGAGTTCTTCCTCTATCTTTTTTGCGAGGTCCCTTGATATCTGCGCGCAAACCTCATCGCTGACCTCCTCAGGCTTTACAATAATCCTTACCTCTCTTCCTGCCTGAATGGCATAGCACTTATTTACACCGCTGAAAGAATTTGCAATTTGTTCAAGCTTCTCAAGCCGTTGGAGATAACTTTCAATTGCCTCTTTTCTTGCCCCGGGCCTTGCGGCTGAAAGGGCATCGGCAGCAGCTACCAGGGATGCCTCAACTGTCATAGGGTCGCCGTCGCCGTGATGAACCTGTATTGCATTTACCACCCAGCTTTTCTCGCCGTATTTCTTTGCCAGATTTGCACCGATCATTTGGTGCGAGCCTTCAACTTCATGGTCCACCGCTTTGCCTATGTCATGGAGTATCCCCGCCCTTTTTGCAAGCTTTATATCCACTTTAAGTTCCCCTGCCATTACACCTGCCAGATATGCTACTTCCTTTGAATGCTGAAGTACATTCTGCGCATAAGAGGTCCTGTACTTAAGCCTTCCGATGAGTTTTACGAGTTCCAGATGTATGCCGTGCAGTCCAAGGTCAAAGACCGCCTTCTCGCCTTCTTCCTTGATTGTGGTGTCAACCTCTTTTTTTACTTTCTCCACAATGTCCTCAATCCTGGCCGGGTGTATTCTTCCGTCTGCCATGAGGCGTTCAAGAGAAATCCTCGCCACTTCCCTCCGGACCGGGTCAAAACTTGAAAGCAGTACGGTCTCAGGGGTATCGTCAATGATAAGCTCAATGCCGGTGGCGGCCTCAAGCGCCCTGATGTTCCTGCCCTCCCTGCCGATTATCCGGCCCTTCATCTCATCACTTGGAAGGTTTACTGATGAAACGGTGGTATCGCTGACATAATCGCTTGCATAACGCTGTATGGCCAGACTTAGCACCTCTTTTGCCTTTCTGTCAGACGCCTCCATTACCTCGTCTTCAACCTTCTTGGCTGTTTTAAGCGCCTCAAACCTTGATTCCTCCGCAACCCTCGCAAGCAGTTCTTTTTTGGCGTCCTCGGCGCTCATTCCTGAAATCCTCTCAAGCAGTGATGTCTGCTCCTTAATCAGCCTGTCGTAATTCTGCCCTTTTTCATTCAGGGCTTTCTCCTTGTTGGCCATTTCTCTGTCCTTACGGTTAAGCTCGTTTTCTTTTTTCTCCACATGCTCAAGCTTTCTGTCAAGGACTTCTTCCCTTTGGTGCAGCCTTTTGTCAAGCTGGCTAATCTCCAGCCGTCTCTCCTTTAATTCCTTCTCGGCCTCGGCCTTTGCGTGAAAGATTTTATCCTTTACCTCAAGCGCGGCCTCTTTCCTGATTGTATCTGCCTCGCGCTGGGCGTCTTCCATAATTTTCTTTGCCTTCTGCTCGTTTTCCCTGAGCTTCTGCGTCAGGCCTTTTTTATGGTAAATAATCGCTATGGCAGAGCCGATAACCAGTCCGAATATCAAGGCTATGATGATAAACAGATAATCAATCAAGTTCATCAAGTTCATGGAGCGACCCTCCTTTTCGTAAGTAGTTCTTTAAAAATTTTTTCATAACCCTCTTCGGACGGAGTAAAGAAAATTTTATGCCCCTGCATGTATTCCTGCGGGATAAAATGCCCGTCATAATCATGCGGACACTTATAACCTGCGCCTGCGCCGAGGCGGGATGCGCCTTTATAATGGGTATCCTTCAGGTGCTGCGGAACATCTGACAATCTTTCTTCCCTCACATCTGTCAGGGCGTTTTCAATCGCTGTGTATGAGGCATTGCTTTTGGGCGCCATAGCAATATAAATTGCCGCCTGCGCAAGCGGGATGCGTCCTTCAGGCATGCCAATTGACTCAACTGCCTTTAATGCGGCAACCGCTATTAAAAGCGCCTGCGGGTCGGCATTGCCGACGTCCTCTGAGGCGCATATGATAATTCTGCGCGCTATGAACAGCGGGTCTTCCCCTGCCTCTATCATCTTTGCCATCCAGTAAAGCGCAGAGTCAGGGTCTCCGCCGCGCATGCTTTTTATAAAGGCAGAGATGGTATTATAGTGTTCGGCTTCATCATAATATATTGCTTTTTTCTGCATGATTTCCCGCGCGAGTGCGATGTCATAGGAAGAGCTCCCGCTGTTTTTCAGGATTAAGGCGCCAAGTTCAAGGGCATTCAGCGCCCTCCTTGCGTCGCCTGCCGAATTCTTTGCAATAAAATCCGCCGCCTGAGCCTCCATTATAATATTTTCGCGGCCGAGGCCCCTTTCTTTATCGCTTAAAGCCCTCATTAGTAAATTTTTTATCTCAGATTCCTTCAGAGGAAATAACTGAAAGATCATGGACCTTGACGACAGGGCGGGTATAATTGAGAAAAAGGGGTTTTGCGTTGATACCCCGATTAATACGACATTGCCCGCCTCAACATCCGGAAGCAGGGCGTCCTGCTGAAGTTTATTAAATCTGTGAATCTCATCAATAAAGAGAATGGTCCGCCTGCCTTCAAGGGCGTATTTTTTTGCCTCTTTAAGCGCAGTCTTTATCTCTGCTATGCCTGAGGTAACGGCATTTAGACTGACAAAATATGCCCTGGTTCTTCCGGCGATTATATGCGCGAGGGCTGTCTTTCCTGTCCCTGCCGGGCCGTAGAGTATAAGGGAAACTATTGAATCCCTTTCTATGGCTGTCCTGAGGGGTTTTCCTTTACTGAGGATATGTGTCTGGCCGGCAAACTCCTCAAGCGTCTGAGGCTGCATCCTCCACGCAAGAGGCCTTTCCCTGCCGTTATTAAACAGTTCCATCCTGCCGCAGGGTTTTTAAACCCTGCCTCCTTTGAAGCGCCTTTGACAGCGGAGGTTTTTTAAAGAGGAGGAGAGAGAATTTTCTGTAAATTTTTTTTTCTTACAGAGTAAACCCCATTGAAATTTTTTCTTAACTGCAGGGTTTTAAATAATATATAATTTACAGGGTTGTAAAACCAAACTGGCGTAATTATTTTCTTCTCCTGAAAAACCTTTACTGTCAAGGCAAAAATCATTAAAAATAAACCCGTTAATACGGGCGTATAAGACCCGCCTTGCCGTGGAGAGAGAAAACTTGAAACCCTATTTGCATAGGTGGGTGCCTCGAAGGTGAGATTAGGCTTTGTCTCCCGGTTTTCCGGGGCGCGCACACACACCTTACTGCGGCTCCCTAAAATATCTAATTGAAGGTTCAAGTTTTTCATCCAGTCACAAACAAGGCAGGCACTTTGCCTTTAAAAACATTCTATCAGAAATGATATTATGTTTTCAAGATTATTATGAAGCCATTTTAATGCTCTGTGTTAATAATTTTGACACGGGGGTTATGCTAAACTATCTCCATGAGAAATATAAGGCTTCTTATTCAGTATGACGGGACAAACTACCACGGTTGGCAGATACAGAATAACACTTTGACAATTCAGGGAATTCTGGAGGATGCGCTTGCCAAAATCACAGGAGAGCGCCTGAGGGTAACGGCTGCCGCAAGGACAGATGCAGGCGTGCATGCCCTCGGACAAGTGGCCTCGTTTAAAACAAATTCCGGTATGCAGGCAGAGATTTTCGCCCGTGCGATAAATGCAAACATCCCGCATGATATCAGGGTTATTCAATCTTCTGAGTGCCCTTTGGACTTTCACACGAGATACAGCGCAAAAGGTAAGACATATTTTTATCTTATTTCAATGGCTTATTCTGTTTTTTTAAAAAGATTTTCCTGCTGTGTGCCGTATGCCTTAAACAGCGATTTGATGAAACAGGCGGCAGAGGTTCTTACCGGAGAGCATGATTTCTCCTCATTCAGGGCGTCGGGCTGCAGTTCTAAAAATCCCATAAGGAAAATTACTGGAATAAATGTGGAGGCGCTTTCATCAATTGAGTTTATGACATTTAACATTAATGTCCCTATGTTAAAGATAAGCATTACTGCAAACGCATTTTTAAGACACATGGTAAGAAATATTGCAGGAACGCTTATTGCTGTGGGCAGGGGCAGGATTAGTCCGGTACAGGTGGCGGAAATTCTTGAGTCAAAGGACAGGCGGTTTGCAGGACCAACCGCGCCTCCGGAGGGTTTATTTTTGGAGAGAGTTGTGTATTGATGAAAAAATCCGGTCTCTAAAAGTTTTCACTAAAGAAAAGATTGCTTGACCATAAGCGCCCTGTTATGCTACAAAAATCAATGCAGGCCCAACAAAAACTCCTCTCGGAAATCCCTCAAGTTGATGCTATCTTAAAAAGCCCTCACGGAGCCATGTGGCTTGCGGTTTATCCGAAAAAGACAGTCCTTAAATCCATACGGGATGTGCTCCAGCAGAAAAGAAAAGATATATTAAACAGCAAAACGCCTGAATTATCCCATGATGCGCTCCTGCCTTTTATTGAAAGTGCAATTGAGGCAAATTCTTCCTGCCGGTTAAAGCCCCTTATAAATGCCACCGGCATTATAGTTCATACCAATCTCGGCAGGTCAGCGCTTTCTACAAAGGCAATTGAAAATATGAATTGCGTGGCATGCAGTTACTCAAATCTTGAGTATGAACTTGCAGGAGGGAAAAGGGGCAAGAGGTATTCGCATTTAAAAGACATAATTAAGGAACTGACCGGCGCAGAGGATGCGATTGCCGTTAATAATAATGCCGCTGCCGTGCTTGTCTGCCTTAATACCTTTGCAAAAGACAGGGAGGTGGTTGTATCAAGGGGAGAGCTTGTGGAGATAGGCGGTTCTTTCAGAATCCCGGAGGTAATGAAGGCAAGCGGCGCAATTTTGCGGGAGGTCGGGGCAACGAACAAGACGCATTTATCCGATTATGAAAATGTCCTGTGCGGAAATACGGCGCTGCTCCTTAAGGTCCACAGGAGTAATTATCAGGTTACCGGTTTTACTGAAGAGGTACCAATGGAGGGGCTTGTAAAACTTGGAAGGGAATATACGATTCCTGTCATGGCTGACCTTGGAAGCGGATGTATGATTGATCTGGAGAAATACGGAATACACGGCGAGCCTACGGTTCAAAGCATTGTTAATGCCGGCGTGGATATTATCACCTTCAGCGGAGACAAACTCCTTGGCGGTCCTCAGGCAGGCATAATATTGGGCCGAGAAAAAATGATTCAGAAAATCCAGAAGAATCCGCTCCTCCGCGCAGTAAGAATAGACAAGTTAAGCCTTGCATCTCTTGAGGCAACGCTTATGCAGTATCTTGATGAAGAAAAGGCGGTTAAGGATATTCCGACGCTCAGGATGCTTACACAGCCGGTTGATATTATAAAAAAACGTGCGCAGAGAATTTATGCCTCTTTGAAAAAAAATACTGGCGGCATGACGAAGATGGAAATTATTAAAGACAAATCGCAGGCAGGGGGCGGCTCCCTGCCCGGAGCGGACTTTCCGACATTTGCCGTATCCATAAGACCCTCCGGCATTTCCGTTAATGAATTAGAGAAAAGGCTGAGGTTGGGCCATCCGCCTGTGATTGCAAGGATTAAAGAAAACGCCCTGCTTCTTGACGCAAGGACAGTGGGGGATGCGGAGATTAAGGGCTTGGTGCACTGCGTGAAAACTGCAATAGCGGCTTAAAGCATACCATAGAGCCTGACGGGGCGGAATATGTCGTCGTATGCCTGCCGGCGTTTTCGCCTGATACCGTGAGGGACCAATGATATAAAAATGTGGAAAGTCTCCGGTACAGAGATCCCAGCACTGGAGTTTGCGCAAAATGAAGAAGAGTTCAAAAAGCCTGGTTGAGAAACTGAAGCGCTCCTTGGACACCAAGCCGCCGCAGCGGCTGCAGGGTGCTGAGTTCGCCTCGGACTCGTGTTCCGTAGCAGGCGACTATGGGATAGGAATCGGCTATAGTTTCTCTCAGATACTCAGTTTCTGCATAGTCCTCGCACTTACGATTGCGGTATACGCCAATGGGCTTGATGGGGATTTCCTCGTCGATGACAGGCCGCTCATCGTGGAGACGTCCGATCTAACTTTAGCCAACGGACTGAAGAGGTTCTTCTTGTCGGGAATGTGGAATTTCTCCAGCCTGCACATATCTGACCAGGTTCTCTATCGCCCAGTGTTTCTTCTATTCTTGGCCTTGCAGAAGGACGCGTTCGGCCTTCAGCCGGTTGGATTCCACATTGTTGCTCTGTTGTTGCACCTCCTCAATTGTGTACTCTTGTTCGCGTTTCTCAGGCGGCTGTTCCCGCAGGCTACTGCTTGGGCACCAGTCCTGGGAATGGCCGCTTTCGCTCTACATCCAATCCACGTAGAAGCGGTCAGCTGGATCTCTGCCCAGAGCCACCTCTTGGCCACTGGGTTAGTGCTCGGTGCGCTAATCTCCCACATTCGGTTCGTTGAAGGAGGGTCTTGGGGAAACCTGGCGTTTGGTGCCATATTGTTTCTTCTGGGGACCCTCAGTCAAGAGATCGTCCTGGCATATCCGCTTATCCTGCTTGCGCTATCCTTGCTGCTCAAGGACAGGCGCCATGCCATCGGCGCAGGAGCAGTAGCCGCATCCCTCCTTGTCTATCTGGCGATGCGTAGAGTGGTCTTAGACTTCACTGTCCCCGCATACCCGATGACCTGGGCGAAGTGGCAAACCTTCTTCGAGTTTTCGATTCTCTCTATCCGCAACCTGGTCATTCCTTGGCCCCAGCCCTTCTATTTGGAAACACCTCATGGGGAAGTTGGACCATTGTCTATTGCGGCTACACTTTTGGCTCTGACGGCTGCATGGTGGGGCATTCAAACGGGGCGCGGGCGGAACGCGATGTTTATGGGAATCCTGTGGATTCTCCTGGGGATCCTCCCTTCTCTATCTGCCGCCTTTAATTCACCCCCGCGGTACTCGCTCAGGTGCCTGTACTGGGGCTCCGGTGGACTCGCTGTCCTGGTTACATGGATGGCGGCAGTTGGGACGCATCGGATTCACCGGCGAACCATTTTCTTGGGTGTGGGACTTCTGCTGCTGGCATCTGCAATGGCTGTGGTAGTGGCAAATCGGACATGGCAGAATGACGCGACCGCTTATGGAGCCGCGATCCGGTTTAACCCAGACTCTTCTGCGGGCTACGAGAAGCTTGCTTTGTTCTATGAGCGCGGGGGGCATCTTGCCAAAGCTATAGAGAACTATCAAAGCGCGGCGCAACGATCCTCCGGAGATGCTCTGGCAACCAATCTGGAGAATGTTGGACACCTAAGTGCCATGAGCAGCCTGATTCCCGAGGCCGAGCTGGCGTTGAGGCAGGCAGCCCTACTGGCTCCAACCCGCTCTAGCATCTGGGTAGGACTCGGCAACGTGGCCTATATGCAGGGGCATCTAGAAGAAGCACTGAAATTGTACCAGCGTGGGTTCGCATTGGACCAAGGGAACTATGAGGCTTGCTACAACTTAGTACTGGTGCTCACAAAACTCAAACGTTTTTCGGATGCCCGCAAATACGAGACGAAACTCGCCACTCTTCATCGATGATGGAGTCGGGAGGCGAACGGCGAGAATCTGATACGCGTCCAACACCAGAGAAAATGAGTCACATGTTTCACCTCTGTATCTCCTTTTAAAATTGAAGATTCAAGGCAAAACTTATTGCATTACTGATTTCACCGAGCTTTTTTTGGGATAAAGTTGAAATCAGGGCTCCGATGTTTGTCTTTAAAACTGTTTGTATGTGGTCGCAGTTAACAGCGCAGTCATTATGCATGCCGTCCCTGCGGGATAAAAATACTTCACTGGGGATATCTCTTATTGTTGAAGTTATCGGCGCAATAGTAACTTCACCTAAATATTCCAGGATGGAATTTCTCGTTAAAATAACAACAGGTCGTTTTTTGTCAGGATGCTTGAACTTGTACCATCTTACCTCGCCCCGCTTCAAAAATCACCCCATTCCTGCTCTGACTCCCAGACGCTGAATTCTGTATTGTCAACCGGGCGCTGCGCATATCCTTTTTTATGTTTTTTCTCAAGGAGATTGGTACTAACTTGTTTAACGGCGTTTCTTAATGCCTTGCGCGTAAAGGCAGACCGGGTTGTTTTTAATTTTTTGACCACATGGTCAACGGTTGCGACTAATTCGTCGTCCAAGGTCATCTGTATTGTTCTCAATGCGCTCTCCTGTAATGTGGATATTTATAGCTATAATAATCCACATTAGCGTCAAAAATCAAGTAATTTAAAAAAATCAGGGGTACAGAGCTGTTAGATAAGCTCTGTGCCCCTGTAAATATTTATTTCTTCAACCCTCTTACGCCTTGAACTTCTCCTTCACAAACTTTACCTCATCCTCCATGCTTTTAATCCTGCCTTCAAGCCTTGCGTCCAGGATTGCCTTCAGCATTTCATTGAATGCAGGTCCCGGCTTGTATCCTATCTTCTCAAGGTCTTTTCCTGCAAGAACGGGTTTTATTTTTCTTAATGTCGTCAAGTGCAGGGATATTGCCTTTTTCTGAGCCTTATCCTTTGCCTTTGCCATTGCAAAGATGATGGTCTGTGTGCTCAAAGGCTGAAGCGCGTAGTAAATGTCTTTCTGGGAAGCAGTCTGCAATTTTGATAGAGCCTGTCGTGACTGTTCAATGCCTTCAATTATTTCCTTCTTTGCCTTTGGCGGGACCACAAGCCGTTTCAGCGACTGTTCCATATCGTCCACTTTAAGCCCTTCAAAGAGCGCCATCAGAAAAAGATGCGATTTATTCAGAGGCTCTTCTATAAAAAGGAGCTTAAACCATGATATTGACTCGTCAATGTCATGGAATGTTTTTTCAACTGGCGGCGTAAGGGCAATATTCGGATGTATAAACCTCAGAAGGTCCATCTCAGAAAGTCTCTTGACCGCTTTTATTGGCTCTGTCTCAAGGAATAAAAGATTAAGCTCATCGTAAAGCCTTGAGCCCGAGAGTTTTTCAAAGAGGTTTATCCTTACTGCGGTTTTTATCAGGTTCAGCGTGTGCTTGCTTATCTTAAAGCCGAACCTCTCTGAAAATCTTATGGCCCTGAAGGCCCTTGTAGGGTCTTCTATGAAGCTCAGATTGTGAAGAATCCTGATGGTCTTTTCCTTAAGGTCTCTCTGAGCCCCGAAAAAATCAAGGAGACTGCCGAAATCCTGTGAGTTGAGCTTTACGGCAAGCGCATTTATCGTAAAATCCCTCCGGTAAAGGTCTTTTTTTATGGATGACATCTCAACCTTTGGCAGAGCCGCAGGCGTTTCGTAGTATTCAGTCCTTGCAGTTGCCACATCAAATTTCAGGGAATCAGTTATCACAACTGCAGTGCCGAATGCCTGGTGTGTCTTCACTTTTGCATTGAGTTTTCTGCCTATGGATTGCGCAAAGGCTATTGCATCGCCTTCAATTACAATATCTATATCAAGATTTGTTTCCCCCCGTAAAAGGTCCCTGACAGAGCCGCCTACGAGATATGCGGGGAACCCGAGGTCTTCGGCTATTTCTCCGGAGAGCTTAAGCACATTAAATAGTTTTTCAGGAAATTTTCCCTTAATAAGCGATGCAATGTTTTTGCCTATTGAGGGTTTCTCTCTCAGCTCTTCCTCATCAAGCCTGCTCTTGCGCAGAATGTCTTCATAGATGGACCGCAGAAGGTCAGTCCTTGTAATTGCGCCGACAATTTCTTTGTTTTCAATGACAGGCATAAACCTCTGGTTCTGCTCTATCATCAGGGACTCAATCTCCCTGATTGAGGTCCCGGGCGTTACGGTAAAGGCGTCAGTAGTGCAGAACTCATTGACATTGCTGTCTTTGAATCCGAGGAACAAAGCCTTTTCTATAATTTCCCGGGATATCAGTCCTGTGTAAATATTGTCCTTGAGCACAGGCAAGACATTTATCCCGTACTTTGTCATGGTCTCTTCGGCGGTTTTTATTGTGTTGTCCTGCTGGATTGTCTTTACCGGAGAGGTCATTATGTCCATTGCAGTTTTTGCAGGCCGTATTTTTTTGTTCAGTATGTCCACAAGGCCCTCTTCAACATCTTCAAGGGATTCTTCCCTTATGATTGCAGATGATGCAGCCGGATGTCCCCCTCCTCTGAATGACTGGAGTATCTCAGATGTATCAACCTCAGGCGCGCGGCTCCGTGCAATAATATGGATACGGTCCTCCAGCATCACAAGTAGAAAAAGCGCGTCAACATCTTCCATGTCTCTGAGTTTATGAGCCAGGTAAGCAACCTCTCCTACATACTTTTCCCTTGAAGCCTTGGCGATTTTTATCCTGAGTCCGTGGATTACCAGGTCGCGGGCTGAATGTATTAATTCGTTCAGCAGGTCAATCTCCTCGGCCCCCATTTCCTTGCTGATGAAACTGGAGACGATATTCAGATTTGCCCCGCGTTTAAGGAGCCAGGCAACGGCAGCCAGGTCTTTTACTGTTGTAGACGGAAAGATAAGGGAGCCAGTTTCTTCATATATGCCTAATGCAAAGATGGTTGCCTCAACAGGCGTTATCTCAATTTTATTTTTCTGAAGCGCTTCCATGAATATTGAGGCGGTTGCGCCGATTGTGTCTATGACTTCTTTCTGCCCCTTTATGTTTTCAGGCAGTGAAGGGTGATGGTCATAGATGTGAACCTCCAGCCCTTTTTTGTTCAGGATTTCGGCGAACTGCCCGATTCTCTGCGAGCTCCTGACATCTACAAGTATCAAGCGGGTAATGCCGTCAAAGTTTATGTCCTTGATTTTTTTGAAATCCAGCTCGGCATAAGATGCAGCTAAAAAATCCCGCACGCCCTTTTCCTGAGAGCCGGGGAATGCCATTACTGCATCAGGGTAGAGTTTTTTCGCCGCTACCATTGAAGCAAGGGCGTCAAAGTCCGCGTTTATGTGGGTGGTGATAACTTCCATATGAGCTATATTATATCATTCAGCCTGAATTATGAGGGTTAAAACATGTTTCTCAGTGAAGTGAAATTAATATGTCTTCTGAAATAAGTTGGTATGTGGATTTATAATGCTTATTTGAAGAACTGGACGGTAAATGCCATTATGAAAATAAGTGAATGGAATTTTAGAAAGAGGCATTAATAAACGTTTGTCATTCCTCTTTTAGGAATGAAAACGATAACCGGGTCTTTAAAACCTTTTAACACTGCATCACTATGCACTTTAACAGGGTCTGGACCAATAGAGATTACTTTTTTATTCGTAAAAGAGATAGTTGCAACATAGTTGCCGCCATATTTTTGCCCATCTTTTACCAATACATTAGCCTTCATATGAATGCCTCCATGATAAGGCAGGAAAGTCGGCTGCTTGTTTCAACCCGCTCATGATATTAGTTATATATTAAGAACAACCTGTTGTCAAGGTTTATCATAGGAATAGTAATAAATGTATCCTCATTTTTTAACTTTCAACAAGCTGTATCTCTATATGGTCTGTCCATTTCCATCCCATAAGAAATTATAGCATCCTAATACCAGTCAATAATCACAATATATATATATAAGAAAAAAGGGGACGGTTCTATTTTCTTGACATAAAAAGGCAAAATGTAGTAGATTTCAGCATGCCGAGGACAGCAAGAATAGCGCCTAAGAAATATGTATATCACATATTGACACGTGGGAATAATCGTCAGGATGTTTTTAAGAGAGTGCAAGATTACAAAAAATACATTGAGATACTTCAGAGATATAAAGAGAAGTACAAATTCAAGCTTTATCACTATGTATTAATGAGTAATCATGTTCATCTGGTCATAGAGCCTGCAGAAAAAGGTGGCACTTTAGCTGAAATAATGAAGGGGATAAACCTGTCATACGCACAATATTACAAAGTCTGCTACAAGCATATAGGTCATTTCTGGCAGGACAGGTATAAGAGCATCATAATATCAAAAGATAATTATCTTCTTGCCTGTGGAAGCTATGTTGAATTAAATCCAGTAAGAGCAAAAATAGCAGAAGACCCGCAAGACTACAAGTGGAGCAGTTACAATGCATATGCGTATGGAAAAAAAGATGTATTATTAGATAAACATCCAATTTACAAAGGACTATCTAAAAACGAGAGCGAACGCAGAAGTCAATACAGGGAATTCATACGCGGAATGGTTAGAGAAAAAAATATGATGAGGGGTGAGATGAATAGAAGGGTGATATACGGCAGTGAAGACTTTACGGATAAAGTAACTAAAGAATATAACGTCAACGCAATGGTTAAGCTTAAAGGCAGACCAAAAAAAGACAAAAATGAAGATAAATAGAACCGTCCCCTTTTTTCCGTCCCTTTTTTCTTTTTTTACTCCTCCAGCGCCTCCAGCCTCTTTACCCCGATGCGCAGGGGGACATAAAAAGACACGATGTTTATGGTTAAAACAAGAACAAGGCTTGTTCCTATCTGAAAAAGCTCCCATTTATTCAGCGCCCTTCCGGTCATCTTTGCACTGAAATAAAGATAGAGCGGCCAGGCCTCTAAAAGCACGGTAAAGGTTATGGATAAAAGTGACAATATCATAAAGAGTATCCCGCCGAAGCCCATTGAGATGGATGCGATGTTGTCATACTTAAATTTCGGATACATTGCGCCAAGCCCGACCCCTAAGCCTCCGACGGAAAGCGTTATCAGAAAAATTGTTGCCAGCGAAAGCGCCATCATCAGGCCCTTTATCCCCAATATTAAATTCGTAGTTAAAATCAAGATTAAGGAAAGTATTAGGAGCGGCATCAGCCCTGAGATGAGCTTGCTCAAAAGGAATTCCTTCATGGTGACCGGAGACGCCTTGATAAGCCAGAACGTCTGCCCCTCAAGGCTTACGGCCGGGAAGAGCAGCCTTGCCGCAATGGCGGAAAGCACAAAACCCGCAAGCCCCAGATTTAAAAACCCTAAAAAATTATTCAGAAAAAAAGATACTCCGGGGATTGCATTAAGAGGCAGCACTTTGAAATTATATACATATATCACGACCACTGCCGCAAGTAAAAGGAGCTGGGGCCACTGGCTGTTGTCCCTTAAAAATATCTTCAGGTCTTTAACCATCAGCGCCTCTCTGAGGGTGGACATCTTCCGGGGGAAGAGCCGTTCCATGGGAAGCCTGAGGCCCTGTCTTTTTGAACTCTGCGCTTTATCAAAGGCGTCTTTATAAAATAAAGAGCCGGCCCATGATGCAATCAGCATTGAAAATGCGCCGTTAGCTATCATGACCAGCATATAAAAAACGCTTCCGGTTTTTTTCCCTGTAAGCAGGGGCAGGAGCGACTGGGTGGCCCAGTAGTGCGGCAGGAATGCGGAGTCGGTCCCGATGCTTGTCAGATACTCAAGCAGGGTCGGAAAGGACTCGGGCCTGAGAAATTTTTCAGGCTGCATGACCCTGAAAAGCAGCAACACCGTCAGAAAAAACAGGATGCCGAGCACCATCATTACATTATGCGCGCTTTTTGCGGGCAATGCCTTTGCAATAATATGAGTGGCTGTTATGCCTATGCCGGCGGGAATCAGAAGAAAGGAAAAGAACACTACCGGAAGCGCGGCGTAATAAATAATGCCTGCGTTGTAAACATTCCCGTAGGCTATAAAAACAGGCAGCGCAAACAATATGACCATCCATGAGGATGTCAGGAAGGTCTCCACTGCCTTTGCAGACTGTATTTTTCTTAAATCAACCGGTTTTGTGAATAGCAGTTCAAGGTCTCTTGAAAGATAAAAAGTTGAAAGGGCCGTGAGAATGCTGCTCATCAGCAGAAGGCTCAGGAATGTCAGGAATACCATAGACAGGAGTTTTGCCGCAAGGATGTCTCCGAAGATCTCTGTGCTTCTGAAGTAAATCAGGATTTTTCTGAAGATGATATATATGAACAGCCAGAAGCCTATACCCAGAAGTGCAAACGGAAATCTGTTAAGCATTCTTTTTATCTCCAGAGAGTTCTTTAAGGATAGAACCTTCGGGATAAAAAGAACGGGGAGGAGCTTCATGTATAAAATACTACTTGATTCCTGCCTTTGGTTTTTGCCTCAAGAAGAGCGGTGTCAGCACAGGTAATCAGGTCATCGCTTGTGTTAATGCGTTCATGAGGAAATGAGGCTATGCCAATGCTTACGGTTATTGCCTCTTTCCCCCTGAGCGATTTAAACTTATGGTCTTTTATGCAGAGCCTTAATTTCTCGGATGCCGTGATGGAGCCTGTTTTTGCCGTATTGGGAAGGAGGATAATAAATTCTTCACCGCCGTACCGCGCGAGGAGATCGCCGCTTCGCACGTTTTTCTTTAAGACCTGCGCAAATTCCTTTAATACCTGGTCGCCTACCCTGTGGCTGTAAGTGTCATTTATGCGCTTAAAAAAATCAATGTCAAGCATCAGACACGTCAGAGGGAATTTATATCGCTGTGCCCTTGTGAATTCCTCCTCAATACGGTGATAAAAATAGCGCACATTGTAAAGACCGGTAAGGAAGTCTGTTATCGCCAGTTTTCCAAGAGAGGTCTTTTCATATTCCAGTCTCTCATACAAAAAAGCATTGTATATGGCATTGGCGCATGCGTTTGTGACCGTGCTGCAAAACCTGATTTCATCCTGACTAAATGACCTGCTTGAGCGTGAGGTCCTCAGAAACAGGGTGCCGATTGCCGTATCCCTGTAGAATATCGGAAGCACAATGATTGACTTTATTCCTAAGGGAGAGATTATGTCCCTTACATCCATCATTATAGGGTCGGTTTTTATGTCATTCACCACAATCGCATGCTTTGTCAAAATGGCTTCCTTGATTTCAGGATACTTATCAAGGTCAAGCTTTATATTTTTTATCTTCGGGTTTTCAGAAGTAGCAACCACATCCGCGGTGTTTTCCTCCTTGTCTATGCGTATCATGGAACACCTGACCACAGGAACTATCTCAGCTATTTTTCTTACAATGGTGTACAGCATTTCCTGAGGGTCCAGCGTGGAGGAGACCAGGAAGGTGGTTTCATTTATTGCCTGAAGACGTTCTTTTTCCTTCTGAAGCTTTTCAATGCGGCTTTTACTCCTCAGGGCGCTTTCAACGCTGAGCTTTAATTCAAACGGGCTGCACGGCGCAATAAGAAAATCCGTAATGCCTGCGCTGAGAGCCTTTTTGACCGTGCCCGGGATTTCCTTCCCGACGACCCCTATTACAGGCGACAGGTCTTTGAATGTTTTCAGATGCTTTTGATTAAGGTCGTAGGACATGCAGAGAATGGCAATATCAGGTATTGAATTCTCAAGGTGCGCCCTGACATCTTTAATTGCTCTAAATCCATAAACAGAATAATATTTTTTTAAATGCGTTGAAATCTGTTTCAGATGCCTGCCGCCTGCATCAAAGATAAGTACCTGTTTCATCACTGGTCTCCTTATAAATAAGGTTGTTTTTCTGTAACCTGCAGGAAGAAGTCCTCAAGTCTTCTGCCTGAACTCAAAAGCTCTTCTTTTGTGCCTGAGGCTATCAATCTGCCGTTGTTTATTATGCCTATGTCAGAGCATAATTCCTCAGCAAGCAGGAGACTGTGTGTTGCCATAAATATGGTTAAGCCGCCTGCCGCCTGCCCCTGTAGTAGATTTTTTAACATTCTTACGCCCTTGGGGTCAAGTCCTACTATTGGTTCGTCTATTAAAAGGATTTTAGGCTCATTAATCATTGCCGCTACGAATACAAGCCTCTGCCTCATGCCTGTGGAATAACTTTCAATAAGTCCGTCAAGAATTTCCCTGATGGAGAAGGTTTCAGAGAGGTCCTTGATTTTCCCGGCTGCTTTTTCCTCCGGTATCTTATAAAGGGCGGCAACAAAACGGAGAAACTCCAGGCCGGTTAATTTTTCGTATAAAAAACCCTTGTCAGGCACATAACCTATGATTGATTTTGCCTTTAGAGGCTCCTGTACAACATCATGCCCGCCTGCAAATATTTGCCCTGCAGCGGGTTTTAAGAGTCCTGCAATCATCTTAACAGTGGTTGTTTTCCCTGCGCCGTTAGGTCCCAGAAACCCGAAAATTCTTCCCTTTGCCACTTCAATGTCAAGGTACCTTATTGCCCAGTAGTCCCCGAAGTTCTTCCCTATATTAGAGAGTTTGATCACCTGTACTCATTCTCCATTAAATTGCTTCTACAAATTTTAGCGCAAGGGCTAAAGTATTTCTTTCATTGCAAAATGCAAAATTAACATTTATCAATTTTAAATGATAATTGTTAATTGATAATTTTTACTTGAATCTTTAACCGATAGCCCCTTGCCCCCTATCATCTATACTCTATCCCTTCAAGCGAAATATTATTGATGACCCTTGCTATAACAAGCTGTTTGCCGGGGTCGCCGCTGATAAGCCTGATGTACTTTGCATCAACTGGAAATTCTCCGAGTGTCGGGTCAATTGCAATCCATTTTCCCACAAACACCTCAGGCCATGCATGATAGTAGAAGGCGCCCTGCCTGTAAACAATGCCGATGAGCATTTTAGACGGCAGGCCTATGGCGCGCGCTAAAGCCACATAGATGGTTGTAAGTTCATTGCAGTCGCCTTTTTTTGCATTAAGCACGTCAACGGCGCTGGGGATTGTTATGCTCGGCGTCTTCTCTATGTTATTGAATACCCATTCATACAAAAGCCTTGCGGCTTTCAGGGAATTTTTCTCGCTGCCGGCAATTTCCCTTGCAAGCTTTATTATCCTCGGGTCTTCTGACTGTATCAGGGGCGTAGCGGTAAGGAACGGCTCCATGCCGGAAACCGGCAGTGCAGCAGGTTTTAATGAGGAAATATCTTCTTTAACTATATTAAGGATATTGCCGTTCAGGGTTTGCCCTCCTGCAGTCAGTTCAAGCCCTTTGTAGTCAATGCCTCTCAGCCTGATTTTCAGATAAGAAACCCGGGGAGGCAGTGTAAGATTAAACGGCACTGACGCCTGCTGAATTATGTCGGGTGCATTGATTACAGCCCTTGTCGCCTCTTCCTTGGATTCGCTTATGAGCGTAAAACCTATAGGGCTTTCCTCTCTAAGTTCATTGCCGTTTTCATCAACCCACATTAAAAGGCGAATCCCCTGCAGATCGCCCCTGATTTTAAATGCAGTAACTTCTTTGCCGGAAATCGTGATTTTTTCCCTGCCGGCAATTTCTATGAGCATATCCTGAATACCCATGGTTGCCGGGTCAAAAACCGGGAATTTAAAACTTGCACCGCTTTTAAATCCCTCCTTAATAAGATAAGGCAGAATTGTAAGGCTCATCTGAGGCTCTTCGGCAAGTTCCATAGTCTGTGCAGTCTTATTGCCTGCTGTTTCAATATCAAGATTAAGAGTTTTTCCTGTAAATTTACCTTTTATTTCAATGCCTTTCCCTGAATTCATGGAGAACCTAAATGAACGCACCTTGAGTTCTGGAGATATGGATACGTATGTTTTTGTGCGGATGTCCTGCTCTGTGCCGAGGACGTTTAGCCGCAGGTGTATTTCTTCGTATGCACTGTAGCCGTCCACATCCCTGTAAAGACTGCTTGACGTGTAACCAATCTTTTGCCCCTTTAGATAGGCCCCCATCCACCTCTGGGCGCTTTCAGGCAGTACGGTGTGAGCTGCTATGCCCATGCCTTTTATAGGGGCGTGACGGTATATCAACAGCGCCATTACGGCTATCCAGAATAAGACAATTGCAGCATGGAAGAGCTTCCTGCCGCTTATCACCATTTCAGGATTTTATCAGAAAACGCAGTGTCTTAACAACTAAGCTTCTGTCCGGGATAAAGAAATGAGGAAAACAAGGGGATGAGGCGACCTTTAATGATAAGCAGATATGATTTTAGAATTAAATTTTTTAATTTGACCTCTTTGCATTAATGGGAATATTATAAACAAAATTTTGCTATGTCTTCAATTCCATCTGAAGGGCAAAATCATTAATTTTTTCAGAAGAGGGGAATTCTTTTCTGCAATAACGCTGAATCTCAGATAACATTATAAGTTTTAATAAAAATCCAGGCTGTAAAATAAAAAAGGAGGAAGGGATGAGCAAGAAAAAACATGAGACCCCATTGTTGGACGAACTGAAAAAAGGGCCCTGGCCAAGCTTTGTAAAGGAGATTGAAAAGGCGGCGGTAAGAAGCGAAACTGCCAATGACACACTCGGGCAGGTGGAAAAATCCTACAGGACCAGGCGCGGATACTGGAAGCACGGCGGTATCGTCGGCGTTTTAGGTTATGGAGGCGGAGTTATCGGAAGATACTCTTCTCTGCCTGAGGAGTTTCCGGGCGTAAAATTCTTTCATACAGTCAGAATAAATCAGCCGAGCGGTTGGTTCTATACGACAAAGGCATTAAGGGAAATATGCGACATATGGGATAAATACGGAAGCGGTCTTACAAACATTCACGGCTCAACAGGCGATTTAGTGCTTTTAGGCACTGACACCGAGAGCCTTGAGGCAATATTTGCCGAGTATTCATCGCGCGGATGGGACTTAGGCGGCTCAGGCTCTGCAATGAGGACGCCGAGCTGCTGTATAGGACCTGCGCGTTGCGAATGGGCGAACATAAACTCCCTTGAAATCAACTACCAGCTTACACAGGAATTTCAGGACGAGCTTCACAGGCCGGCGTTCCCGTATAAATTTAAGATAAAGACTTCAGGCTGCGCAGTTGATTGTGTCGCAGCTATTGCACGCGCCGACCTGTCCATCATAGGCACATGGAAAGGCAAGATACAAATTGACCAGGCAGAGGTGCAGAATTATGCCAAAAAAGGCATGAACATCAATGCAGAGATTGTAAATATGTGTCCTACTCAGTGCATTTCTTACGACGGCAAGGAAATGAAGATTGACGATGCGGAATGCTCCAGATGCATGCACTGCATTGCCAAGATGACAAAGGCTCTCAGGCCGAGCGGTGAGAGGGGCGCAACCCTTCTGATGGGCAGCAAGGCTCCGATTGTTGTCGGCTCACTCCTTTCATGGGTCATCGTGCCGTTTATAAAGCTTGAGCCGCCGTATAAGGAATTGAAGGAATTAATCCGCAAGATGATTGAGTGGTGGGATGAGAATTCAAAACCCAGAGAGAGAATCGGCGAGGTTATTGAGATCAAGGGCATGAGGTCCTTTCTTGAGGCTATCGGCGTTCCGCCAAGCCCGGCTCAGGTTAAATGGCCGAGGAAAGATCCGTTCATCTTCTTTAAGGATGAGGATTTTGAAAAAGTTTACAAAAAAGGCAAATATTAAAATATAAAATTTTTAAAAGGAGGATAACTTAAATGTCATTGCCACAGAGAAAAACAGATATAGGACCGCCTCATTATGAGCAGTTTTTGCCGCCGGTAATCAAAAAGAATCTCGGCAAGTGGAAATATCATGAGGTATTAAATCCCGGCTTGATGGTTCATGTTGCGGAAGGCGGGGATAAGATATGGACCGTAAGGGTTGCCTCGCCGAGGATTTTAAGCACGGACACCATACGCGAAATAAGCGATATTGCCGATAAATTTTGCGGTGGTTATCTCCGCTTTACATCAAGGAACAATGTTGAGTTTCTGATATCAGATGAGAAGAATGTTGAGCCCATACAAAAGGAATTAAAAGCCAAGGGCTATACAATCGGAGGCATCGGCCCGAGAATAAGCAATGTTGTCCATACTCAGGGATGGGTGCACTGCCACAGCGCATGCACAGACGCCTCAGGACTGGTTAAGGCAATGATGGATGAACTTTACGAATATTTCACGACAAAAGAGCTTCCAAACAAAGTCAGGCTTGCGGTTGCATGCTGCGTCAATATGTGCGGCGCCGTCCACTGCTCTGACATTGCATTGGTTGCGCTTCACACCAAGGTTCCGCCGATTGACCATGAGAGAGTAGGCAAGATTTGTGAAATACCAACGGTCATAGCCTCCTGTCCGACAAGGGCCATAAGCCCAGACCCGGCAAAAAAGAGCGTGAAGATTAATGAGGAAAAGTGCATGTACTGCGGAAACTGCTTCACAGTCTGTCCGGCAATTGACATTCACAACCCGGAAAGCGACGGCGTTGCAATAGTTGTCGGCGGGAAAATCGGCAGTTTAAGGAGCGCCCCTAAATTCTCCAAGCTTGCCATTCCGTTCTTCTACAACGAGCCGCCGAGATGGCCGAAGATTATTGCGGCAGTAAAGAACATCCTTGAGACCTATGCAAAGCATGCAAGGAAGCATGAAAGGGTCGGAGAATGGATTGACAGAATCGGCTGGGAAAAGTTTTTTAAGCTCACGGGCATTGAATTCACATTCCAGCATATTGACGACTTCACATTCATGAGAGAAACGATGAGAAGCACACCGGCGTTTAAGTGGTAAATATAACAGGGATTAGGGATTAGGGGTTAGGGATTACCCAGACTGGAACTAACCCCCAAACCCCACCCCCAAAACCCCATTTAAGAGAGGTGGAATTATGGAAAAGGAAGAATTAAAAAATAAGATTTTTGAGTATATGCAGAAGTACAAGGGCAAGAAGAAACTGAAGGAAAAAGACGTCTGGAAGGGCGTGGGTGAAGAAACAGGCGTGCCCGGAGACGAGGTTAAAAAAGCCCTTAGGGAAATGATAGACGTCGGGAAGCTCATGTATTCTTACGGTGGAGGCGCCAGTTCAGTAGAGATTCCGAGCGAAGAGTACCTTAAGGAAAAAGGGCTTCTCTAAGAAATAAGCGGGAAATAAGAAACAGGAAATGAGAATTAAAAAATAAGAAAAACGTTCTGACTGTTGCGTCTCAATTCTCATTTCTTTTTATATGTCTAAATTTTTTATTCCGAGGGTAGTCATTTCCGCCCTTCGCGGAAGCAGCGGGAAGACCATCTTGTCATTGAGCCTTGCCGCATTGTTTCGCAGGCAGGGTTTAAAAGTAACTCCGTTTAAAAAGGGCCCTGATTATATAGATGCCGGCTGGCTGGCGAAAGCGGCCGGCGGGCCTTGCTTCAATCTGGACCTTTTCATGATGCCCCGGCAAAAGGTCCTCCAGTCTTTTTTATCCCACACAGCAGATACCGATATTGCAGTCATTGAAGGCAACAGGGGGCTTTATGACGGCGTTGACTCTGAAGGCACTTACAGCACTGCCGGATTAGCCAAGCTGCTGAATGCTCCGGTGATACTTATAATTGACTGCACAAAGGCGACAAGCACTGTCTCAGCCATAGTCTTAGGATGTCAGAAATTAGATCCGCTGGTTAATGTCAGGGGAGTTGTCCTGAATAATATCGCCAACAAACGGCAGGAATTACTGATACGAAAGGCAATAAGCAGAAATTGCAGGATACCTGTGCTTGGAGCCATACCGAAACTGAAGGAAGAGCCGTTTCCTGAGAGGCATATGGGGCTGGTTCCTTTTCAGGAACACTCAGCAGTTAAGAAATCCATTTCAAGGCTTGCGGAAATAGGCTCAAAATATCTTGACCTGAACGCGATATGGAAAATTGCAAAAAGTGCAAAACCGATAAAGACCGGATTCAAGGGTTCAAGGGTTCAAGGGTTCAAGGGATGGGGATTAGGGATTAGCGAAGGAAATAAAGCCAATCCCCAAACACTAACCCCTAAGCCCTATCTAAGAATCGGCATCATCCGCGATTCTGCCTTTCAGTTTTACTATCCTGAGAACTTTGAAGAGCTTGAAAGACGCGGGGTAAAGCTGATAGAAATCAGCGCCATTAAAGAGAAAAAACTTCTTGATATTGATGCGCTTTACATAGGCGGCGGCTTTCCTGAGACTCATGCAATAGCCCTTGCAGGGAATACTGCATTTAAAAAATCCCTTTGCAGTGCAGTTGAAAACGGGCTTCCTGTGTATGCTGAATGCGGCGGGCTGATGTATTTAGGAAAGAGTATTATCATGGGTAATAAGACTTATCCAATGGCTGGGGTTTTGCCCGTAGTTTTCGGCATGGAGAAGAAGCCGCAGGCACATGGCTATACAATTATAGAGGTCAAAAAAGAGAATCCGTTTTTTCCCAAAGGCTGTAGTCTTAAAGGGCATGAGTTTCATTATTCAAAGGTCCTTGAACTAAACGGCGCTAAAGCATCAATGGTGTTCCGCATGAGGCGCGGGCACGGAATTAAAGACGGCAAAGACGGACTTTGCTATAAAAATGTCCTTGCTACTTACACTCACCTTCATGCATTAGGATCAAAGGAATGGGTGGACGGATTTATTGAATGCGCTGCAAAGTTTAGAATCACCCACCGCCGTTAAAAAATAACTAACCTGCAAAAGAATCAATATACATATTATGTTCAAATTCTTTTTTAAGTTTATTCTTTTTTGCGATTTCATCTATCTTATATTTTGAGATAAAATGTATGTTAATCTATCAGAAAGTTTCAGTATTGCAAAAATTTTCCTTGTGTTTTAAAGTAATACTAAGAAATACTAAGGAGGCTATACATGCGAACCACAAAAGTCATGACTTTATCCATACCGCCGGAAATGTTAAAAGAGGTGGACAAACTCACCAAAGAAGAAAAACGCACGAAGAGTGAACTTTTCAGGGAGGCTTTACGGAAATATATCAATGACAAACGTTGGCAGCAGATACGGCAGTGGGGCATGAAAACAGCACAGGGGTCAGGCCTTTCTACGGAGGAAGATGTTGACAAGCTAATCCACGCCTACCGCAGGAAATCAAATTGAAGGTTGTCCTTGATACAAATGTATACATCTCTGCTATGCTCTTTGCCGGCAAGTGCGAGGAGATATTAAAGCTTGTAAGCCAGGGGCTTTTTGACATAGTTGTTTCAAAGGAGATTTTAAGCAAGATAAGGTCTGTCCTGCGGGAAAAATTTCACTGGATGGATAAACAGGCTGCCGAGGCAATAAGGTATATCAGAGGGATTGCAATTATTGTAAATCCCGAGATTACGCTTTCCATAGTGAATGAAGACCCGGCCGATAATAAAATCATTGAATGCGCAGTTGCCTCAAACGCCTCTTATATTATTACAGGTGACAGGAATCATTTGCTGCCTATCAAGGAATATGAAGGTGTAAAAATATTAAGCCCGGCAGAGTTTTTAAGATTGTGAAAGTATGCATCATAATCTTTTAAAATTTAGTGTTGCCGCGCTAAAACTATGCAAAAAATTCTGATAGTAGAAGACAAGGACTCAATGGCCCAGATGCTTAAGGAAACCCTTGAAACAGAGGGTTTTGAGGCTGTAATTGCAAAAGACGGCGCCGAGGGGATAAAGAGAATCAAAGATACTTCGTTAAATGCCGTTATCACTGATTTGAAGCTTCCAAAGAAAGACGGCATTGAGGTCCTCAAGGCGTCAAGGGAGGAAAACCCCTTGATTCCCGTAATTGTCATGACCGCCTTCGGCTCTGTTGAAACTGCCGTTAATGCCATGAAGCTCGGCGCCTATGATTTTCTGACAAAGCCCCTTGATACCGATTATCTCATTCTTCTTATAAAAAGGGCTCTTGAAAATCAGAGGCTGGTCACGGAGAATTTACTGCTCAGGGACGAATTCTCAGCCCGCCTCAGCGTCCCGAAGATAATAGGCAAAAGCCGGGTGATGCTTGACGCGGCTGGCAGCATACAGAAAGTTGCGCCGGCAAAAACAACAGTGCTTCTGCTCGGTGAATCAGGCACAGGCAAAGAGCTTTTTGCAAGGGCGATTCATACACTCAGTCCGAGAAAGGAACATCCTTTTGTGCCGATTAACTGTGCGGCCATACCGAGGGAGCTCCTTGAGTCAGAACTTTTCGGACATGAAAAAGGCTCATTTACAGGCGCAGCGGAAAAAAAGTTAGGCAAGTTTGAACTTGCAAATAACGGAACTGTGTTCCTTGATGAGATCGGCGAGATGGACATTTCTTTACAGTCAAAGGTTCTGCGGACCTTGCAGGAAGGAGAAATTGAAAGGGTCGGCGGCACAAAACCGATTAAGGTTGATGTGAGGATAATTGCCGCAAGCAACAAAAACCTTGAAGACGCCGTTGCGCAAAAAACATTCAGGGAAGACCTATATTACAGGCTTAATGTGTTTCCCATAACAATTCCTCCGCTAAGGGAACGCCGGGATGATACCCCGCTGCTTGCAAAATATTTTGTGTCCAAATATTCAAAAGAAATGAAGATAAAAGAAAAAACTATTGCGCCCGGGGCCATGGATGTGCTTATAGACTACCGGTGGAAGGGCAATGTAAGGGAGCTTGAAAATATCATAGAGAGAGCGCTGATACTCAGTGACGGCAGTGAAATAAAACCGGAGCATTTAAGGCTCCTGCCTGAAAGTGCGGAGATTTCTGAAATCCCTTTGGACGGCACGCTTGAAGATGCTGCAAAGGCGGCGCTCAGGATTTCAGAATCAAAGAGAATCCGAAAGGCATTGAAGGATACGAATAACAACAAAAGCAAGGCCGCTGAATTGCTTGATGTCAGCTATAAGACCCTGCTCACGAAGATTAAAGAATACGGGATAGAGCCGTGAACATCCTGATCATAAAGCCAAGCTCTTTAGGCGATATCATACACGCCCTGCCGTTTTTAAAAGTCCTTAAAAACGCTTTTCCTGACGCACACGTTGAATGGATAATCAGCAAAAATAACGAAGGAATCCTTGCCGGGAATCCATTGATTGATGAGTTAATCGTCTTTGACAAGGATTCATGGCAGCAGAACATTTCATTAAAAAATTTTTCAAATGCCATTCATGAGATAAATGCCCTCAGAAAAACACTAAGGTCAAAACATTTTGATATGGCAGTTGATTTGCAGGGGCTTTTAAGAAGCGGGCTTATAACATTTTTTGCCCGGGCTCGGTTAAAAATCGGCTTTGAAAATGCGCGGGAGGGAAGCCGGTTTTTTTACAACAAAAAGGTCGGGGTTGAGCTGAGCATTCATGCCGTGGATAAGAATCTTGAGGTTGCAAAGGCAATACAGAAAGCACAGAACACAGAGCACAGAGCACAGAGCACAGAAAAGATTGAGTTTCCGCTTTACATTGATAATGAGGCAAGAGAGAGAGTAAAAAAACTTTTGGGCGGCATCAAAGAAAAAGAATATATAGTCATTGCGCCGTCTGCCCGATGGCAGACAAAGATGTGGCCTGCTGAGAATTTCGGTTTGCTTATATCAAAACTTTCTGCACCGTGCATTATTACGGGCAGCAGCGCAGACATAAATATTGCCGAAAAGATAACGGCTGCCTCCGGCGGCAAGGGAATTAATCTCTGCGGTAAAACAGGTCTGAAAGAACTATCCGCCCTTATTTCCGGCGCAAAGGCATTGGTCAGCAATGATTCGGGCCCCATGCATATAGGGGCGGCATTGGGAATACCTATAATTGCGCTGTTTGGCCCGACAGACCCTGAGAAGACCGGGCCCTACGGCTGGAAGGGGAATAGAAATCTGAAGGTGTTGAGGGCGTCTGTTCCGTGCAGTCCGTGTTTTAAAAAAAAATGCAAAGAGCCTCTTTGCATGAGTAAACTAAGCGTAGAAATGGTATTTGAGGAAATAAGGAAATACTTTTGAGAGAACACAGAACCAAGAATCCAGAGCACAGATTTAAAAATACAAAAAATATTTCCTATTGTCTGTATTCTGTGTTCTGTGTTCTGTGCTCTATGGTCTTTGCTCTGTGCTCCGCGTTCTTTCCTCTAAAGGCAGATGCTGCCCCGTTAGTCCCCGAGAAGCTCATTTACACTATACACTGGTCAGGGATTAAGGCAGGCAATGCATATCTTGAAACCAACAATAGCGCTGAAGGCATTACGATTACATCACGGGCAGAGTCCGCAGATTTTATATCGGTGTTTTACCGTGTTGAAGACATTGCGCAAAGCACTCTTTATCCCGGCGTTTCCGGATACCCGAAAAATTATAAAATAAACCTTACGGAAGGGCGGCACAGAAGGGAGCGGGAAACACACTTTGAAAATAAACAGGGGAGCAAATCACAGAAAGTCATTTATCAGAATAAGGTTGATAATGAAATGCTGGCGTTCAATCTGGAAAAGCAGGCATTTGACCCCTTATCTGCGTTTTATGAGATAAGAAAGAGACCGCTTCAGGTAGGCCGCTCTGAGTATCTTGACATCTTTGACAATAAAAAACTCTGGAATGTTGAGGTACAGGTTTTAAAGAGGGAGCGGATAACTGTCCCTGCAGGCGAATTTAATACTATTGTCATTAAACCCCTGCTTCAGTCCGAGGGTATTTTTATGAGAAAGGGAGAAATACTCATCTGGCTTACTGATGATGACAGGAAAGTCCCTGTCATGGTAAAAAGCAAGATTAAGATAGGCAGTATTATTGTAAAACTTACGGAAGGGAAGTATTAGTTACCATGCTTTCAGTCGCCATAATTACATTTAACGAAGAGGAAAACATCAAAGACTGCCTTGAAAGCGTCAGGTGGGCGGATGAGATTGTTGTCGTTGATTCGGGAAGCGCGGACAGGACGCAGGAGATATGCAGGCAGTACACAGATAAAGTATTTACTTTAGAATGGACCGGCTTTGCGGATACAAAGCAAAAAGCCGTTAACCTTACAACGCATCCGTGGGTCTTTGTGCTGGATGCGGATGAGCGGGTGACTCCAGCTTTAAAAGAAGAGATTAGTAGTATTGTACAGACTTTACCTTACCCCTCACCTCTCACCCTTCCCGGCACTTCCTTAGATGATACAAGGGAAAGTGTGGACGGTTACTATGTGCCGCGGAAGAACTACTTCGCAAAAAAATGGATTAAGCACGGCGGCTGGCGGCCTGATTATACCTTGAGGCTTTTTAGAAAAGGAAAAGGCTCGTTTGAACCTCGCGAGGTGCATGAGGCAGTGAAAATCAGCGGCGGCACGGGATATTTGAAAAATCCTCTGGTGCATTATACCTACAAAGATATTGCCGATTATTTAAAGAGGATGGAGAGGTATTCAACGCTTGCCGCACAAGAGCTTTTTAAAAAGGGCAGAAGGGCAAATATCCTTGATATCATCTTCCGTCCGCCTGTAACATTTATCAGGATGTTTTTTCTGCAGTTAGGCATACTTGACGGCATTTATGGCATAATATTAGCCTGTCTTTATTCGCGTTATACGTTTAATAAGTATTTTAAGCTGATGAAAATGCAAAGTACTGACTACTAAATCCTGATAAATTTTGGAGTATTGTCCATCGTCATACCTGCGAAAGCAGGTATCCAGTCGCTTTTCATATCTGGATTCCGTGTCAAGCACGGAATGACAGGCACTATTTTCACGACAATGACAGACGATGTGTTAATTTTTTATCGGAGATTACTGATTTCTTAAAAAATAGGAGGCTAATATGCACATTTGCGTTATCGGAACCGGATATGTAGGGCTTATCACCGGCGCCTGCTTTGCAGAGTTTGGTATGGATGTCACCTGCGTGGACAAGGACTTAAAAAAGATAAAATCTCTTAAAAAAGGTATAGTGCCTTTTTATGAACCGGGGCTTGAGGAACTTCTTCAGAGAAACATCAAGGCAAACCGCATACATTTTTCAACAAGCATTGCTGAGACTATTGAGCACTCGCTTGTAATATTTATTGCAGTGGGCACGCCCCCGCGCGGGGACGGCTCCGCAGATATGCGGCATGTTGAAGAGGTTGCAAAAGAAATTGCCGAACACATGAAAAGCTATAAAGTGGTTGTGACAAAAAGCACGGTTCCCGTAGGCACAGGAGAAAAACTCAGGAAGATTATTTCAAAAAACTTAAGGGAGCATATTGATTTTGATATAGTTTCAAACCCTGAATTTCTGAGAGAAGGCGCAGGGATTGAGGATTTCATGCGGCCCAATAGGGTTGTCATCGGGGCCTCCAGCGCTCAGGCAATAGCCATAATGAAAGACCTTTACAGACCGCTGTACCTGATTGAAACGCCGGTTGTCATTACGGATGTTAAAACTGCAGAGCTTATAAAATACGCATCAAATGCATTCCTTGCAACCAAGATTTCCTTTATAAATGAACTTTCAAATCTGTGCGAGTCAGTCGGCGCAGACGTTCAGGTGGTTGCAAAGGCCATGGGGCTTGACCGCAGGATAGGCCCAAAATTTCTGCACGCAGGTCCGGGATACGGGGGTTCGTGTTTCCCCAAAGACACGCTTGCACTCCTTCAGATAGCAAAAGAAAACAATGTCTGCCTGGACCTTGTAAAGGCAGTAACTATTGTCAACGAAAACCAGAAAGAAAAAATGGCAAAAAAGATTAAAAATACCATTGGTATTTTAAAGGGAAAGACCATATGCCTTTTGGGGCTTTCCTTTAAGCCGAATACTAATGACATCAGAGAGGCTCCGTCGCTTTTTATTATAAACAGGCTGCTTAAGGAAGGCGCAAAGATAAGGGCGTATGACCCTGCCGCAATGCCGGATACAATGGAAATATTTCCTAAACTTACCTATTGCAAAGACTCTTATGATGCGGTAAAGGGCGCAGATGCCGTTATCATAGCCACCGAATGGAATCAATTCAGAAACCTGGACATCGGCAGGATAAAAACCCTTGTTAGTGGGAACTATTTCTTTGACCTGAGAAATATTTATGAACCTGCCAAAGTAAGAAAGGCAGGGTTTATCTATTACTCCGTGGGAAGACCGTAATAAAAAAAGATCCAGGATTCAAGATTCACGATGCAGGATTTTTTTAGACGAATCCTATTTTCCCCCTGTGCTCCTTCATTAAATCCGTCACTGTAAAAGATGACACTGCAATCATGCCTGCCGAAAGGATATTGAGCACATCTATAGTGGTTTTCGGGAATATGCTTAATGACAGTATGCCCTCTGTTGCCGCATAAGTGAAAAGCCCTAACCCGAGGAGCAGCAATCCGTATAATGCATTGCCTTTTTCTTGTGTTTTCTTCTTTTCATAATATAAATTGACACAGCCCACGCACCCCAGTATTGCGCCGTTATAGCCAAAGCTGAGTTTGCTGGTTGAATTTAGCGCAGCAGTGTCAATTACGCCTGAAATATAAAGCATTATGTAGCCGGCAAAGAGGACTATGGGAAACACCTTATAATCTATTATTGTTCTCACTTTCTGCGTAAGAATACTTATGCCAAAGTGAAATAGGAATATATTTGAAACAACAGCAGACAAGGTGCTGAAATTATCAATAAGCGCATACTGATAGATAGGGAGGTTGATGGTAAAGGCCTGATAGCCTGTGATACAGGCGCTTGCCTTCATAATAACAGCGGATGCAAGCGCCCAAAAAATATTTCTATAGTGCGAAGTCGGAGCTGTCCGGGTTTTTACTACAAGAAAAATGGATGCAAATGAAAGAAGGGCTATATAAATAATGCTCATTAAAAAATTATTACATAAAAAAATGATATTTTCAATCTGTATCTTTAATAGACAAATAAGACTAAAGTTTATTTTAATGTAATATTGCTTGACATGCAGTATGTTTTGTGATTTAATAATTAATTAGAGGCGGGGGGTGAAAATTTTTATTTTCAAAAACCCATTTTTAAAGGAGGAAAGATGACAAAAGCGCATTTTAAGCAAGCGGGTTTTACGCTTGTGGAGCTGGCAATTGTCCTTGTGATTATTGGCGTTATCATAGGTGCTGTGCTTAAAGGACAGGACTTGATAGCAAACGCAAGGTCAAAAAAGTTTGTAAATGCTGGGAAAGCCTGGGAAATTTCACAATGGACTTATATGGATAGGAAAGGCAGGTTTGCAGGCGACACTGATAAGGATGGGAAAATAGGCGATGGCAATGTTAAGACAGATATAACTGGCGCTTCTTTTATAAACCCGCCATATGAAGGCGGCGGCACACCAGTAAACACTATAACAATGGGTCCTTACGCATTTAAGATCTTTTTCGGAACTGATGCAGGCTCTGATGCAGGCAAAAACCTAATAATTATCTGCAGTGATGCTACATGCACTGATTTTACCAGCGAACAATTAATATATATTGAAGCGTTTGACGTTGCCATTGATGGTACTTCCGATGGAACAGATGGGCAGGTAGTTGGGGGTACTGCTGCACCAGGCACAATTACTGATACGGAATGGGAAGCGTTTTATGCAGCTACACCTACTCCTACAGCATGGAGCACCACTATAAATGCTCTCGTTTACTACTTTGACGCAAAACGGTAAACAATAATTTACCAACAAAAATAAATTTAGTCAGGGGCGAGAAAATCGCCCCTTGTTTTTTGACTGCATATGACCAGGGTTATCCTCGCAACAATAACAGGGGTATTGGGTGTCTTCCTTATAATTTACGGATATTACCAGCTCAGCGTTCCGCCTGATACTGAATTCAACGAGGTTGTAGTGAGGGCGAGGGTCGGCATGTTTTCAACAATCTTCGGTGGGGTCATGGTGCTGTATTATATTGTAAGAAGGTAAAAAGACTCCATTCGGAAGGCCTGTTTTTTTGCACGCAAAAAACTCCTTGACATGTGCTTTTATATTATGATAAAAGTTACCTATGCTTTCCGTCTAAAGTTTTTTAACCATTAATGTTGCCAAAAGGCTGAGATGTATACCTTTTCCGGAGAATTTTCAATAAAAGGAAGGCGCCTTCACTCTTTAGGGCTGAGAATTGTAATATCCCACCTGACGTTTCTGATAATATTCACCTTCTTTAATTATTTGCTTGCCGAGGCTGCAGATCTAAAAATTGAAATTATGCAAATTAAAGATTCAGGTTCTTCACCCTTCTGGTCTCCTGACGGCAAAGAGATAGCGTTTGTTGACAAAGGCGGACTTTTTATCATCTCAGCAGACGGCTCTAACAAGAATAGAAAAATTGTCAATGGAATTCTCAGAGTTCCTCGTTGGTCTCCTGACGGAGAATATATTTCCTATGTTGACAGAGAAGGGCTTAAGATTATTTCTCCACAAGGCAAACACATTAAACTTATATACCCGGATAACCATGTCCAGATGCCTATATGGTCGCCTGACAGCAAATGGATTGTTTTTTATCTCTCAGAGCTTCAGGGAGAAAAAAGCAGCGGAGTTTTTACTGTAAACATTGAAACTTTTCAATCAAAACAGCTTAGTTATTCAGGGATTAATCCCTGCTGGACCGGTGATGGAAAATCGGTTTTTTATTTTACTGATGATAAAACTCAAGATTCCGGTCAATTATTCTTAGCTGATTTAAATAACAATAGCATTCAAAAAATTGCGCCTATGGGAGGGGTATGTATGAATTTTAATCCCGAGAGAACACTTCTTGCATTTGCATCTAAAAGGACTGATGGTACAAGTCGCGGCATATATCTGGCTCCTCCCCTTCAAAATGAAACGCCCATTAAATTATCGGATGACGGATATTTCCCAAGTTTTTCCCCTGATAGTAAATGGGTATCTTTTTTTAGATATGAACCTAACATAAAAAATACAAAAATTTATATTACTCCTTCAAAAGGCGGCGAGTTAATAGAGATCGGAAACGGCATATACCCAAGATGGGCATTTAATAAAACAGCATTAGTTTATGAGATGTTGAGTGTAAAAGGAGGAATTTATGTTGCACGGATTTCCGAAAGAACTGTTCACAGCAGAAACGAAAAAAAGCATGATAATTAAAAATCAAAGGAACAATTTACATCTAACTTCAATAATATTAGCGCTGATAATTTTACTTTTATTAGGTGTTACCTCTTCTGTTTTTGCAGCTAACCGCTATTGGGTAGGCGGGACAGGCAACTGGTCTGACGTTAATCACTGGTCAGCAAGCAGTGGAGGTGGTGGAGGGGCAGCCATGCCAGGCACAACAGATATTGCAATTTTTGATGGGAACTCAGGAGGCGGTATCAGCACCCTTGACAGGAATGTCTCTATCGGCACTTTAAATATGACATCAGGCAATACCACTACAGTAGCTACCAGCAGCAACAATTATACTTTAACCACATCACGGAATTTTACAATTGCTGCCGGAATATTTACCGCCAACAATTCAACTATTATTGTTAACGGCGATTGGGATTCATCCACAGGGACCTTTGCCTTTGACGCCAGTAATGTCGTGCTTAACGGCACAGGCACCCTTATAACACCGGCCGCTGCCGGAACAAGATTTTATAACCTCACTATAGGTAGAGATTCAAACGCAAATATCACTGTGCCAAGCACTTCTGGTAATTTTACTGTAGACAATGTTCTTACTATTTCAGGCACGGCGGCTACATCTGATACATTTACTATAGACACCGGTAAAGCAGTATCTGTCAATACCGGACCAACCTTGGTAATAAATACAGGCGGCGTACTAACAGGGAACGGAGTTTTTCGCAGAAAAACTTCCAACTTAGTTAATATTGTGAATAATGGCGATATATCTGTAGGGAATTTTAGATATGAGCTGTTGGGCAGTCAATTAAAATCTATTACAGCCACGAGTTATGGCGGCAATCTTACTGTTTTCTCTAATGATGCTGCCAATCGCACTGCACAGATAAGCAGCGGCGCTCTCACAGTTGGTGGAACCCTAAGTATCAGTAGTTGGAATGCTGGTTACATGGTAACCTTAGATAATTCTATAAATAATGCCGAGATAACGGTTGGAAATTTATATATCGGGGATACTGCTGCCAACCTTTATGGAAAATTGATTTGCGGCGCTAACATCACTATCACTATTAATGGAGATGTAACCGTTATGCCATCCGATGCAAACGGCTCTAATGAGATAGATGCAGGCAACTCAACCTTGACAGTGGGGGGCAACTGGACTAACCGTGATACTTTTACTGCGGGGAACAGCACAGTTATATTTGGCGGGAGCAATACGCAGACGCTTACATCTGGCGGAATCGGTGTATATAAAGCTTTTAACAATCTTACACATTCCGGCGGAGGCACACTACAGCTTTTTCACGACAATTTAGATATAAATGGCAATTTTATTAATTCCGCCGGTACCTTTAGTGCTAATAACCTGAATATCAATGTTGCAGGTAATTGGACTAACTCAGCCACATTTACCGGAACAGGCACGGTCACTTTAGACGGCGCCAATCAGACTATTTATGGTGATACCACATTCTATAATTTAACCAAGAGCGTAACAACTCCTGCTACCCTAATTTTTAAGGCAGGAAAAACCCAAATAATTATTAACAACCTTACATTGCAGGGTACAAACGGCAATTTGCTTGCTTTAGTAAGCTCATCTTCTGGCAGTTTTTGGAATGTAAACCCGCAAGGCACACGCAATATCTCATTTGTAAATGTTAAAGACTCTTACAATGTAAATACCACCTCCATT
This sequence comes from Nitrospirota bacterium, assembly GCA_016212185.1. Classification (NCBI taxonomy): domain Bacteria; kingdom Pseudomonadati; phylum Nitrospirota; species Nitrospirota bacterium. The sequence goes on along the minus strand of JACRGX010000034.1, from coordinate 1,193 downwards.
ATTGCTGCAAATTCTGTAGATTCACACAACAATTTCAACTGGAGTTTTGGTGAAAATCCTCCGACTGCAACAACCAATTCTGCGAGTAATATTGGGGGCTCTTCTGCTATATTAAACGGTATAGTCAATCCTAATGGCTTAACAACTGATGTGTATTTTCAGTGGGGAACAACTACATCCTATGGAAATACAACCCCCGTTCAGGCTATAGGCAGTGGAATAAGTGCTGTAAATATAACTGCTAATCTGACAGGACTTTCTCCAAGCACCACCTATCACTACAATATAGTTGCAACCAGCGCTGGCGGAATAACTTATAGCTCTGATATGAGTTTTGCAACCAACCCTCCAACATACATAAGCGGCGGCACCATCTCAACTGATACTACATGGACGCTCGCAGGAAGTCCCTACATAGTTACAGGAGACATATTTGTCTATGGCACAACCTCAGAGCCAACCCTGACCAATAGAGCCTGGGGTAGTAGTGAAGTTTAACGGAACTCATGTGCTATACATCGGCTACAGCACTTACAAAGGCAGGCTCAATGCCCAGGGTACAGCAGCGTCTCCAATTGTTGTTACTTCTAACAAGGCAACACCTGCCGCAGGAGACTGGCTTGGGATACGGTTCTACAACCATGCAACTTCAGAGAGCAGCCTTGACTATGTAACAGTTGAGTATGGAGGCACTGGTAGCAATGGCGAAATATATGTCAGTAACAGCTCACCAACAATTAACACATCTATCATAAGATACAGTCCAGCCCTCGGTATATATTTGGTTGGTGATTCTGCTCTAATACTTTTAAATTCCACACTCTCAAACAATGGAACAGGCGGGGTTTATATGGCAAGCACAGGTGGTCTAACTATTACAGGTTCAACCATTTTAAGCAATGGAGGTTACGGAGTTTACTGTTTAACAGGAACTATTAATATCTTAAATAACTCTTTTACAAATAATGGTTTTTATGCCTTGAGTATACCTCCCAACGTGACATTAGGAACAGGCAATACATTTAGTGGTAATGGAAAGATTGGTATAGCACTGACAGAAGGCGTCATCTCAACTGACACAACATGGACGCTCGCAGGAAGCCCGTATATTATCACCGGGCATATATTTGTCTTTAGCACAACCTCAGAACCAACATTAACCATAGAGCCGGGGGTAGTTGTGAAGTTTGATG